>CAZLNF010000041.1:0-12902 GCA_964560885.1 uncultured Actinomyces sp.
GACTCCTTGCCGGGGAAGTAGCGGTAGAGCGCTGGGCCGGAGATGCCGACCGCCGCACCGAGCTCATCGATCGACACACCGTGGAACCCATCGCGAGCAAAGAGTCGCGCAGCGACGGCGAGGATCTCCTCGCGTCGGTCTTCGCGTGTGGACGTCACGAGATCCCGAGGACGTGCACGAGCACCCGGGCTGCGCGTCCCCCCGACTCCAGTGCCACGGCGGTCGCACCGGGCACATCGACGTCGTCGAGCAGACGCCGCATGACCTCGGCCTCCGCGACCGGGTCGTCGTCACGTCGCCCCGCGGCCGAGTGCAATGCATCGAGTCGCCCCTCAGCCTCGTCAAGCTGGGAGGGCGAGTAGTCCCATGCTTCCCACCAGGGCCGGTCGAGGATCATCACCCGGATCGCCGCACCGCGATGCTCCTTGAGCAGGTCCGCCACCAGCACGAGATTGCCGGTGGACTTGGCCATCTTCTCGCCGTCGATGCACACCGTGCCGACGCGCATCCAACTCCGCGCGAAGGGCACCACCCCGGTCGCCGCCTCTGCCTGGGCTGCCTCATAGGCATGGTGGGGGAAAGCGAGATCCGCCCCACCCGCGTGGATGTCGAGGCTGGAGCCATAGGTATCGAGCACCATCGCCGTGCATTCCGCATGCCAGCCGGGCCGGCCCGCACCCCAGGGACTCGGCCACGCGGGGTCAGCGCCGTGCGAGGCGCGCCACACGGGCACGTCGACGGGCGATTCCTTGGCGGCATCGTGCACGTCCTCGCCGAATTCCGTGAGTGCGGCGAGAGCCTCCTGCTCAGCCAAGCCCGATGAGGCGATCGCGCCTGCGCCGCGGAAGTAGACGGTGCCATTCACTTCGTACGCCGCACCGCGATCGAGCAGCGCCTGCGCGAGCCTCACCACGCTCCCGATGTGCTGATGCGCACGAGGCTCATGTTCGGGGCGGCGTACACCCAACTCCCGCATGTCATGGTCGAAGTCGTACTGGTGGATGGCAGCGAACTCGTCGTAGGGGGATCCCGCGCGTCGCGCGGCCTCGGTGAGCACGTCGTCGACGTCGGTGATGTTGCGCGTGACGATCGGTGACAGGTTGGCGTGGCGCAGCGTGCGCACCAGGGCATCGACCCAGACGAAGGTCGCCGCATGGCCGAGGTGGGTGACGTCGTAGGGCGTCACGCCGCAGGCATAGATGCGCGCGGGTCCCACCATGGGCAGGGGCGCGCCCGCGAGGACGAGGGGCGCAGGCGGCAGGAGGTCGTGACCCATGCGGAGAGCCTACGCAGGACGCAGGGCGCGCAGGACAGCGGCGGAGGAGCGCCACGCGACGATGGCCCACGCGATGACGAGGCATACGAAAAGGAGGAAGGAAGCCGCGTCCACCGGGATGCTGGCGAGCTGGTCAGCGAGGGCACCGAGCGACAGGGAGAGCCCCGCGATCGGGAAGACGAACCCCCACCATCCGGGCAGGAAGGGCAGCCCGCCCGCGCGCCGCACGCGAATCAGGCGTCCGACTGCAAAGAGTGCCCACCACAGGCCCAGGCCGATACCCATGGCGGATACGACGACTCCGAGCTCGATGGCTTCCTCCGACAAGATCCCGGCGTCGGCTCCCGCTTGCATGAGCCGCAGCAGGGACAGGCCCATGAGCCCCGCGGGTGCAAGTGGGATCCAGAGTGTCGGCTGCATCGTGTTGGGCACGGGCGGGCGCAGTGCGAGCCGGGCGACGAGCAGCGCGAACATCGGGATGAAGAGAAGAATGCCGATGCCGTAGAAGGCCAGGCCGATCATGAGCAGCCATGTCGCCTGGTCGGGATACGCCACGATCAGCGGCGCGATCGACAACGGGGCGATGAGGTTCATGACGACGGGGATCAGCCACCCACCGTTGACGTCCACCAGATCGAGCTGCGCTCCCGACTGCAGTGACGCCCAGGCCACGCTCAGTGCGATGCCGAGCCCGGCTCCGATGACAAGGAGCACCGCGCACACCGTCAAGGCCAGGTCGGCGTCGAGCCACCCCGCGCCCACGGTGCCCCACGCTGCGGCGTACACCAGGATGCCCGCAGGGAAGGTCGCGAGCATGGCGCCCTGCGCAGGGTCGGCGAGCTCGGCGGTGAGTGCCTGCCGGTTGCGCGCGCGGACGAGATAGAGCGGAGTGAGGCCGATCGCGAGGAAGGTCGCCAGGACCAGGAGCCCGTCCGCGATGGCCACGAAGGTCGCACCGCCGATGTAGTCCGACTGCTGCAGGAAGGCGACCGAGAGGGCTGACGTGGCCATGACGGCTCCGAACCACGCGGGGTTGCGATGCAGGGGCGCCGTCGACATTCCGCGCACGCTATCCCCTCCTTCGGTAGGGGTGTGCGGATACGGTCATGCCGTGGCTGCGTCCCTGGAGGATCTCGTCCACCCCACGTGGGTGCCCGTGCTGGAGTCGCAGCGCGACACCCTCTCGGAGCTCGGCACCTTCCTGCGTGCCGAGGGCGCTGAGGGGCGCCCGTGGCTGCCCGCGGGCGATGCCATCCTCCGTGCCTTCGCGACACCGATCGACGACGTCCGCGTCCTCATCGTGGGCCAGGATCCCTATCCGACGCCGGGGCATCCCATCGGGTTGTCCTTCGCCGTCGCACCCGATGTCCGCCCGCTCCCCCGCAGCCTGCAGAACATCTACCGCGAACTCGTCGACGACCTCGGCGTCGACCGCCCGGCGTCGGGTGACCTCACGCCGTGGACCGAGCGCGGGGTCATGCTGCTCAATCGCGTCCTCACCGTGCAAGCAGGCAATCCCGGCAGCCACCGCGGCAAGGGCTGGGAGGCCTTCACCGAGTGCGCCATCCGTGGCCTCGTGGATCGGCCGGATGCACCCCTGGTCGCGATCCTGTGGGGGCGTGACGCCCAATCCCTCGAGCCACTGCTCGAGGACACCCCCGTCATTGCCAGCGCGCACCCCAGTCCCATGTCCGCGGACAGAGGCTTCTTCGGGTCACGCCCCTTCAGTCGCGCCAACGCCTTGCTCGAGGAGCTCGGCGATGACCCGATCGACTGGTCGCTGCCCTAACCGAGGATCTCGGCGACGGCAGCGACGAACCCGTCGACGTCGTCATCGGTCACCTCGATGCTCAGCGCGATGAATCCGCGCGGAGCGGCGTACCAGCCGCGCTCCAACAGAGCGAGGAAGAGCAGCTCGCGCTGGCGGTCGTCCGCAGTCGCGAGATCCGCAGGTGAGCGGACGGGCCCGGGCACGGGATGGAAGCCGACCATCGACCCCATGCCCGTCGCGATCCAGCCGTGGGGAGCCATCACGGCATTGAGCGCCTCGCGCAGCCGATCACCGCGGGCATTGAGCGCATGGAGACGCTCATCGTCGAGCACCTCAGTGAGCCCCGCGAGACCGGCCGCCATCGAGAGGACGTTGTTGTTGAAGGTGCCCGCATGGGGAAGCGCACCGGGTTGCGATGGATCGAAGCGGACCATGAGATCCGCACGACCACCGAAGGCCCCGAAGGAGAGGCCGCCCCCGAGGTATTTGCCCAGGGTGATCAGGTCGGGCTCTACGCCGAACAGCGGCGCGGCGCCCTGCGGCGACAGCCGCGAGGTCATCACCTCGTCGAGGATCAGGAGCACGCCATGGGCCTGCGACTCCTCGCGCAGCGCAGCGAGGAACTCCGGCGTTGCCGGGATGACGCCACCGGACCCCAGGACGGGCTCCACGACCACGGCAGCCAGGTGGCGGGCATGCTCGCGGATGGCAGCACGTGCGCCATCGACATCGTTGTAGTCGAACACGACGGCTTCGTACGGCGCGTTGACGGGAGAGCCTCCGCCGCCGAAGTAGAGCAACCCGCCGTGATAGCCGCCCCGCGCGACCGCGATGCCCGGGCGACCTGTCACCACCCGAGCCAGGGAGATGGCCATGAGATTGGCCTCGGTGCCCGAGTTGGTGAATCGCACGAGTTCGAGGGCCGGGAATCGGTCGACGAGTTCACGGGCAAGGCGCGCCTCGTAGACGTTGTGGCCGGCCAGGCTGATGCCGTCGTCCAGTGCAGACCGCACCGCATCCAGGATGGGCTGCTGGCTATGGCCGTAGAGACCCGCGGTGTACTCCCCCAGCATGTCGACGTACTCATGCCCGTCTACGTCGACAACGCGCTGTGCCGCGCCGCGCGCAATGCGCAGCGGGAAGGGCGGGTGGTAGAGCACGGTGCGGGTGTTGCCGCCGGGCATGACCTCGCTCGCAGCCGCATGCATCGCTGCGCCCACCGGCCGCTGGGCGACGTAGCGCTCGCGCGCCTGCGCCAGCGCCGTGTCGAGATTCGTCCGCTCCTCGGTCGCCGTCATGGGCCGAGGGTACGCCGATTATGCGAGGAGGTCACCCGGGCTCTCAGGCACGTCGACGGCGTGCTCGCGCAAAGCCTCAAGGGGCACGATTCTTAGCGCGGCAGCGTTCGTGGACGACAGGACCACCGGTGCGGCGGCCCCGTCCCGATAGGCATGGAGCCATCGCGATGCGCACACGCACCAGCGATCACCCGGCTTCAATCCCGGGAAGCGGTACTCCGCGCGCGGAGTCACGAGGTCGTTCCCCGTCGCGCGCTGGTGCTCGAGGAATTCGGCGGTCACGACGGCACACACGGTGTGGGAACCCAGGTCGTCCGGGCCGGTGGAGCAGCACCCATCTCGATAGAAGCCGGTGAGGGGGTCCTTGCCGCACTCCTCGAGGGGCCCACCGACGACATTCAGCGACTCCGTCATCTCCGCATCCTCTCGCGTGCCCCGGCGCATGGTTGACGGGGCATGGCAGAGGGGGCTCCGCTAGGTTCGAAGCGTGCGCATCCTCGGTGTGGCGGCAGCGGTCGCCGTCACAGCAACCCTGCTCCCCGGGACCTCCGCGATGGCGGCTCCGCCCACGGATTCCCCTTCACGACCTGCAGCCACGCCCAACGTCTGCCTCGACACCGACATCGCTGCCGCGCTCGTCGGCAAGGTGCCCGGTGACCTCCTGGCGACTCCGCAGGACGTCACCACGGAGTCCGGCCTGGCCTACGGCCGCCTCTATCGCATCGCCTACGCGACCACGGGCGATGGCGGATCGGTGATCGCCTCGTGCGGTCTCGTCGCCCTACCCCCACGCACATCCCTCACGAGCGTCATCGCCTGGGCACACGGCACGGTCGGCTTGAAGCAGGTCTGCCAGCCGAGCATGAACCCCGCGGGCTTTGTCGCGCCCGTCCCGAGCGGGCCTCAGGACAGTGGGGCGCTCGTCTCCATGCTGCGCTCCGGCGCGGCAGTCACGGCGACGGACTACCCATCCCAGGGCCTTGGCTCGGATCAGCTCCAGCGTTACGTGCTCGGGGTGGCGGAGGGTGTCGCCGTGATCGACTCGGCGCGAGCCATCACACGCAACGCCGCCGCTTTCGGGCTCACGCCTGTCGCTCCCACCGCGGAGCTCCCCTTCATCACCTGGGGTCACTCCCAGGGCGGCGGATCCGCGCTGTGGGCGGGCCAGATCGCCCGGGAGTATCTCGAGCTTCACTCTGACCGGACGTTGAATCTCGCAGGTGTCGCCGCGCTCGCTCCGGCAAGCCAGCTCACCACCTCACCCGGTCAGCCGGCCAATCTCATCGGCTATCACCTCGGCGACCGCGCTATCTACAACCGCGACCCGGGAGTGGGTGTCCGCTTCGCCCTCGGCGCAGCACTCTTCAGCTTCGTCACCGACTCCTGGGGCGAGGTGCGCAATGCCACGGTCGGACCCATGCCCTTCGGGCCCACCGCGAGCGTGTCCCCCGAGGCTGTCCTCAGCCCGGACGGCCTGCAGACATCCCCGATCGTCGCCGGGGCGTGCCTGTCGGGGCGCGATCTCGTCACTGTGGCGCTGGCCACGGCGAAGTACCTCAATCCCGATCGCGCCCGCATGTTCCTCGAGCCCTTTGCCGGCGCCAAGGTCAAGGGCCAGTGGAGAGGTGCGATCGACCAGACCTGTGCCGCCCCAGGCACCTACCCGCAAAACGTGCAGGACTGGTGCGCCTGGATGCAGTTCAACATGCCCGGGCCCTATGGCGTGAATCCCTACTCCAAGGTCCCCGTCGACAACTCCGGCGCGAAGGTGCCCGTCTACCTCGCACAGGGCCGCAATGACCGCATCATCTGGTGCGTCGATGCACTCGGGCCCGTCAGCCAGCGCAATTGCCTCACCGCGCAGTTGTATGGATCGATGACGGACGAGTACTGCCCACGGGTGGCCCACCTTGACGTCGATTACTTCGCGGGAATCGACCATCTCAAGGTCCCCGACGCCGCGGCCACCAATCCGAAGACGAAGGCCTACGCCGGATCCCCGCTCGAGCAGTTCGTCTCGGGAGCGGTATCCGGCACGCTGCCGCGCACCTGCACCGTCAACAACATGAGGAACCCTCTCCCGCAATGACGCAGCGCACCGTCTACGTGCCGGCCGCCCGCATCACGCGCTGGATCGATGGATTCGCCGAGCGGCACGGTGGTGCGAGCCAGGAGATCACCGACGGTGTCCTGCACCTCACCGGCTCTGACGCTGCAACCGCCTCGATCACGCCCGCGTATCCGACACACGCGCTGACGGTCGCGGACTTCGTTGAGCAAGCCCTGAGTGTGCCGCGCACAGGCGTGCTGCTCATTCGACGCGGTGGCTTCGCCGCTGCCGTCGTCGAAGGGGAGCGCGTGGTCGCGAGCGACATCGGCAAGCGGCACGTGCAGGGCCGTACCGCTGCTGGCGGCTGGTCGCAGCAGCGCTTCGCACGACGGCGCGACAAGCAGGTGCACGAACTCGTCGAGGCAGCCGTCGACTATGCAGCGCGCGTCATCATCCCCGCGCTGCCTATCGACTATCTCGCCACCGGAGGCGATAGGTCACTCGTGGACGAGACGCTCGAGCATCCACGCCTGCGCATCCTCGCCACCGTCCCCCGAGGACCCCACCTCGACGTCCCGGACCCACGTCGCGACGTCGTGACAGCGCTCCCCGAGCGGCTCAGCACGCTGAGAATCGACCTCGTCGACCCCTGATGCCGTTACGCTCGGGCCATGCTGGAGGGCGAGGGCGAGGACCAGCCCGCCCCGCGTCCGGGAGCAGACGCGGATCCGTGGACACAGCGCTATTACGACCGGGGCACCCAGGGATTCGAACGCGTCATCCTCTTCTCCGATGCGGTCTACGCCATCGCGCTCACCCTCATCGCCGCGACGCTCGTCGCGCCCACCTTGACCAGTGTCTCCAGCGGCCAAGATGCCAGCACCGCGATCTCAGAAGGCCTCAACAACATTTGGCCCTACGCCGTGACCTTCGTGTGGATCGCCTTCTACTGGAAGGCCAACCATCGGTTCACGCTGACGCTGCGCCGCATGGACAACCTCTACATCTGGGCCATCCTCGGCTACCTCGCCTTCGTGGCGCTTCTGCCCTTCCCCGCATCGATTCTCGGTGAGTCCGCAAGTCTCACTGCTCTGGCCTTCTTCATTGGCTACATGGCGTGCATCAGCGGCCTCGAGGTGGTGCTCATGGTGATCGCCATCAGAGGTGACCTTCTCGTCCGCAGGCTCACGACGGTGGAGAAGCGCAACTGGGTGCTCTCGGCACTATCTCCGGTCGTCGCCGCATGCGTGGCTGTGCCCGTCTGCTTCATACCCGGAATGAACTTCTACGCCGCCCTGGCGATTCTCGTCGGCCTCAGCTTCGCCTTGGCCCTCGCCGTGAAGCGCATCTACCCCGTGCCCGGCTGGAGCCGCACTAGGCACTGAGCGACTCACGGCGCCCCACCCTCACGAGGAAGACGCAGGCCAAGGCCAGGAGGGCTCCCAGGACGCCGTTGACGTGCAGGCCCGTGGCGATGCTGTCGGCCATCACCTGGCTGGTCTCCACACCCGACGGCAGGGGGACGGCGTACTGGCTCATC
Source organism: uncultured Actinomyces sp. (assembly GCA_964560885.1). GTDB lineage: Bacteria > Actinomycetota > Actinomycetes > S36-B12 > S36-B12 > Mxb001. The sequence continues at coordinate 7,936 of CAZLNF010000041.1, forward strand.
ACATCCGGCGACGTGGCGGCGGCCTGGATCTGCGCGGCTTGGGCAGCCGCCTCCTCCTGCGTCAGACCGTTGGCCTGGAGATCAGCAGACATGAAGAGACGCCCGAGCGTGAAGACCGCGCCATTCATGACGACGACCGCGAGGACGGCTCCTAGTGACTGGGCCGACCCGCGATAGGCGCTGAGCTGGCCGGAGTTGACTTCGGGAGCCGAGGTGAGCACGGCACTGGTGACCGTGATCGACGCGGCGACGGTCAAGAGGTTGTAGATCGTCACGTAGAGGATCGGCACCCACAACGCAGACGTGGGCGTGACGAAGAAGACGCTCAGCATGGCGACGCTCAAGACCGCGAAAAGCACCGACGCCGTCTGCGTCACCCCGATGCGACGCATCATGGGGCCGGCGATCAAGCGCGTGCCGAGGACCGCGGCCGCCTGGGCAGGCACCATCACGAGGGCCGTCTGCAGCACGGTGAGCCCATAGAGGTACTGGAAGGCCATGGTCATGAGGAAGACGGTGTTGATGAGCGGGATGATCACGACGACGGCGAGCAGCGAGCGAGCACGCCCCACGCGCAGCGGCGCGAGGGAGAACGCGGGTGAAGGCAGACGTCGGACGAGGAGAGTGCAGGTCACTCCAAGGGCGAGCGTGGCTACCAGGCTCACCAGCGAGATCGGCGCGAGGAGACCCTCATCGCCGACGCGATTGAGCCACTGGACGGCTGCGGCCACCGTCGCACCGGCGAGGATGGGAGTGGCGATCTCGCCCACGGGACGTGTCGACGTCGGGCGCGGGAGCAGCACAAACGTGGCGACCAGCATGACGACCCCGATCACGGCCCACATGAGCGGCACCCAGCGCCACGAGACCTCGCCCACGATCCACCCGGTGAGGACGGGTAGGCACAGCCAGACGAAGGGCGACACCATGCCGAAGGTGCCGAAGGCTGCTGCACGTGCCTTGGGCTCAGAGAAGCGATCGGAGAGCAGGCCGATGCCGATGATCTGGATCGCGGTCGCGGCGATGCCCTCGATCAGCAGGCCGATGACGACGGCGGGCAGGCCCTGCGCGATTGCGACGATGAGCGAGCCAACAATGAAGGCCACTGACATCCACAGCATCACGGTGCGGTGGCCGCGTCGATCGCCAAGCCCGCCTGCCAGGAACACGACGAGCAGCGAGGCGACAGGGGGTATGGACAAGGCGATGCTCGCCTGCGACTGACTCAGGCCCAGGTCGGCAAGCATGGGCGTGAGCACGTAGTTGAAGGACGCCAAGACGGTGAACGACCCGCCGACGACCAGGCAGATGCCGAGCAGAGTCCGCCGCGAATCAGCAGGGAGGTCCGTCTGCGTGGCGCTCACGCGCGCCAGGCTAGGGGCAGGCCTAATGAGGAGCCGAGACTAGCCGCCGTTGCCACCGACACCCGCGTTGCCACCGACACCCGCGTTGCCACCGACGCCCGCGTTGCCGCCGACAAGGCCGCCAGCGCCGCCGTTGCCGCCGACACCCGCGTTGCCACCGACGCCCGCATCGCCCCCGCGGCCGCCGGCGCCCGCATTGCCCCCGACGCCACCATTGCCCCCAGCGCCGCCGTTGCCGCCGTTGCCGCCGACGGCACCGGGTGCACTTGCTCCGTTGCCACCATTGCCGCCGTTGCCGCCGACTCCGCCTGCGCCACCCGCGCCGCCGTTGCCGCCAGTGCCCACGCCCTGGGCGACCCCGCCTGCGCCACCCGCGCCGCCGTTGCCACCGACGCCACCGTGCTCCCCGTGCTCCGCATCGCCGCTCGATGCATGGTCGCCGTGCGCGCCGTGCGCTCCGGCTCCGCCATTGCCGCCGTTACCGCCTGTCCCGCCGTTGCCACTGAGCAGCCCACCTCTGCCCCCGGCGCCACCGTTCCCGCCGGTACCGGCGGGAAGAGGGCAAAGTCCACTCGCACAATTCCCCCCCCGGGCGCCGTTGCCGCCAGTGCCGCCCAGAGCGGCATCGCCGCCGGCCCCTCCGTTGCCGCCACTGCCGCGCAACAGGCCTCCGTTACCGCCGTTGCCACCATCGCCACCCACGGCACCGGCGCCGCCATTGCCGCCATTGCCGAAGCGCCCCGCTCGGCCACCATCACCGCCGTTGCCGCCGATCGCACCCGCGTTGCCGCCATTGCCGGCTGAGCCGCCGAACCAACCGGCGCTGCCGCCGTTGCCGCCGTTGAAGCCGTCGCCGCCATCGCCCTTGAGTCGGCCACCGTCGCCGCCATGGCAGACCTCTTCATCACGGCAGGTCTCATCGGAGTAGGAGAAGCCATCGCCGACGAGCAGTCCGGCGTCGGGGCTGTCGGCCGTGCCGTCTCGGAAGAGCACATCGACACACTCGGGCGAGGCCTCGCGAATGCGCTCGATCGTCGCGTTGACGCCCCGGGCGCGTGCCGATCCGGGCTTGGATACCGACTTGACGAGTGGACGGGCCATGTCCATCGCGCGATCCACGCAGGCTTCCTTGCTCTGAACTGCGCTGACGTCGCCCGATGCCGTAGCCGGCGTCGCGACCAGAGCCGCACCCACCAGAGCCGAGGCCCCGAGTGCCGCCGCAAGACCGCGCCTTCGTGTGGATGCCATCGTCGGATCCCTCCATCGCTGTACGCCGTCCAGACTTGGCGCCATGCTAGACGAGGATGATGCGCGAAGCGACGTCCAGAGGCGAGGTCGAGAGGAGATCGGGTCCCGTGAGTGCAAATCCACTCGGCGACGTGGTGTCGCAGCAGTACGAGAGCTGGGTCTACCCGGCGCCGATCCAGGACCTCGACGAGTGGCTGCGGGGAAGCTGGCAGTGGTTCGACCCCAGTCACGCCCACCGCCTCATGTGGCCCGATCGCGACTACACGCCCGGCATGGACATCCTCGTCGCCGGCTGCGGCACGAACCAGGCAGCCATCATCGCCTATACGAATCCCTCGGCACGTGTCGTCGCCGTCGACGTGAGCAACGCGTCCCTGGATCACCATCGATGGCTGAAGGACAAGTACGACCTGGCCAACCTGGAATTGCATCAACTGCCCATCGAGCGCGTGAGCTCACTCGATCGGCACTTCGACCTCATCATCACGACCGGCGTCCTCCATCACATGGCGGATCCCGAAGAGGGCATGCGCGCCCTCGCCGAGTGCCTTCGCCCCGACGGTGTCCTGGCCGTGATGCTCTACGCCAACTACGGGCGCATCGGCGTCCACCTGATGCAGTCTGTCTTCAAGGACCTGGGGCTCAGTCAAGATGAGGCCTCACTCGAGATCGTGCGAGACGCTCTGGGCCAGCTCAGCCCCCTGCATCCGCTGGCGAGCTACCTCCAGATCGCACCCGACCTGGATGACGACGCCGGGGTCGTCGACACCTTCTTGCACGGGCGCGAGCAGGCCTACACGATCGATGAGTGCCGCGAGCTCGTCGCGTCTGCGGGCCTCGCCTTCCAGGATGTCTTCCTCAAGGCGTCCTACTACCCGCCGACACCGTCCACGAGCCCGTTCTACTCCGCTGTCGCGCAAATGCCGCGAGAGCAGCAGTGGTCGATCATGCAGCGAATCAATGCGAGTAATGCCTGCCACTACTTCCTCGCCTGCCGTCCCGACAGGGACCTGGCGTCCTACTCGATCGACTTCGACACCGCACACGCGATGGACTACGTGCCCGCGTTCCGCAAGGGCTGCGGCCTGCGCGGCGGGGTCATCCATCGGCATGACTGGCAGCGTGAACTCACACCCCTGCAGGCAGCACTCATCGAGCAGGTCGACGGGCATCGGACCATCAGCGACATCGTCGACACCGTGACCGGCAGCGGCGCCTTCGCCCGCTCGGCCCGCGATGAGTTAGAGGCCGCAGCCGTCGACACGTTCCGGTCCCTGTGGCAGCTGGACTTCGTCGCCATGGGGATCCGTCGCTAGGCCGCGGGCTTGCCCCACACCAGCCATGCGGTCGCGGCCACCGACGGGACGAATGCCAGCGGAAACATGAACAGAGGCATGGCCATTGCGATGAATACCAAGGGCAGCAAGACCAAGGCGATGACCCAAGCAAGCACGGAGCGCCTAACAGGGCCGCGCTGCTGGGACCGTCCCGTCGCCAACAGTGGAACGCCGATGTACCAGGTGGGCACTGCCAGGACGAGCAAGGCCAGGAAACCCCCGAAATAGTGCATCCCTCGCGTGTCCGGATTTGAGAAGAGGACGACCCAGTCAACGATCACGGCGATCGAGACGAGCAGCGACAGCACGGTGAGAATTCCCCCGGCGATGACAAGCCCACGACCTCGCCCCGGCGTCGGCTCGGAATCCGGCGTCGTCTCGGAGCTCGGCGTCGTCTCGGAGTTCGGCGTCGTCTCGGACATGGGATTTCCTTCGCGTGGTGACGTCGACCTAGCGTCGATGACGAAGGCAGCCTGCCACACCGACGGCCGGGCCGAAAGAGCCTCTGAAGGAGTCGCAGACCGCTAGTCTCGGCGGCAGTGGGCGCACCGGCCGCCATGAGCAAGGGGTCCGCATGAGCTTCGGCCAGGCCATCAAGCATGTCTTCAGGAACTACGCGAACTTCCGGGGCCGCGCGAGCCGCTCTGAGTTCTGGTGGTTCTACCTGTTCATGACCATCGTGTCCGGCGCGCTCTACGCGATCTCCATGGTCGGGATCGCCACGAGTCCGGACCCACAGAGGTGGGGCCTGCTCGCCCAAGTCGGAATCATCCTCACCATCGTGTGGTTTCTGGCGACGATCCTCCCCGTCAGCGCCGTCTGGTTCAGGCGCCTGCACGACTCCAACAAGTCGGGCTGGTGGTACATCCTCCCCATCGTCAGCGGCTTCTTCGGATTTACCTTGTTCGCACTGTCGGCGCTGCAGAACCAGGTCCTCTTCGCCGCCGGGGCGGTCCTCGGCCTCGTCTCCGGGCTCGCAGGCATCCTCCTGCTCATCTTCGCGCTGCTCCCCGGGACG
>CAZLNF010000042.1:0-12534 GCA_964560885.1 uncultured Actinomyces sp.
TACCTCTACCACGTCGCCGACAACGAGTGGACCATGCGCGAGTACGGCACCCAGGCGGTGACGTGGCAGACAGCGATGAACCCTGTCATCGCGCTGGAGTTGCTGGCGGCGGGCACGTGGGCAGGCGCGGGAGTGCTCGGACCGGAGGCCTTCGACGCGGTGCCCTACCTCGACCTCATGAGCGAGGGCTACGGCCAGTCATGGGGTCTGCGCGAGCAGTCCTGATTGATCTTCCCTAGGCGTCGAAGGCGGCGGCGACGATGTCCAGGCCCTCGCGCAGCAGGTCATCGGGGATGCTGAGCGGGGGCAGGAAGCGCAGGACATTGCCGTAGGTGCCGCAGGTGAGGGTCACGACGCCCTGGGCGTGCGCGGCCTTCGACACGCGGCCAGCGAGCTCGGGATCCGGATCCATGGTGCCCGGCTTGACCAACTCGATTGCGATCATCGCGCCGCGGCCACGGATGTCACCGACCTCGGGGTGCGCGGCCTGGAGGGCCTCGAGGCGCTCGCGCATGATCGCCTCGACGACGAGGGCGCGGGAGTTGAGGTCCTCCTCCTCCATGGCCTCGATCGAGCCCAGGGCGGCGGCGCAGGCGATGGGGTTGCCGCCGTAGGTGCCGCCGAGTCCGCCCACATGCACGGCATCCATGATCTCGGCGCGGCCGGTCACGCCCGCGAGGGGCAGTCCGCCGGCAATGCCCTTGGCCGTGGTGATGAGGTCGGGGACGACGCCCTCGTGCTCACTGGCGAACCACTGGCCGGTGCGGCAGAAGCCCGACTGGATCTCGTCGGCGACGAAGACGATGCCGTGCTGCTCGGCGTAGGCCTTGAGGGCCGGGAGGAATCCGGGCGCCGGGACGATGAAGCCACCCTCGCCCTGGATGGGCTCGATGATGATGGCGGCGATGTTGGCCCCGCCGATCTCCTTCTCCATCTTGGTCGTCGCCCACGAGGCCACCTCGGCACCGGTGTGCGGGCCGTCGCGGAAGGGATAGGACATCGGCATCCGGTAGACCTCGGAAGCGAAGGGACCGAAGGACTGCTTGTAGGGCATGTTCTTGGCGGTCAGCGCCATCGTGAGGTTGGTGCGGCCGTGGTAGCCGTGATCGAAGACGACGACGGCCTGGCGCTTGGTGTACGCGCGAGCGATCTTGACGGCGTTCTCGACCGCCTCGGCACCGGAGTTGAAGAGGGCCGAACGCTTCGCGTGATCGCCGGGCGTGAGGCGGTTGAGCGCCTCGCACACCTCGACGTAGCCGGAGTAGGGCGTGACCATGAAGCACGTGTGAGTGAAGTCGGCGACCTGGCTCTGCACGCGCTCGACGACGCGCGGATGGGAGTTGCCGACCGTGGTGACGGCGATGCCCGAGCCGAGGTCGATGAGGGAGTTGCCATCGACATCGACAATGACTCCGCCACCGGCGCGCTCGACGAAGACGGGCATGGTGCCGCCTACGCCGGCCGACACGGCCGCGGTACGCCGCTCCATCAGGGCGCGTGAGCGCGGGCCCGGGAGCTCGGTCACGAGGCGCCTCTCCTGGGGGAGATCGGTCACGGGGGGAAGCAGGGTGTCGGTCATAGGGATGAGCGTAGGACAATCGGGGCGTGGCCGAGAGACGAGACGTGATCATCCTCGGCAGCACGGGCTCGATCGGGCGCCAGGCCCTCGACGTCATCGAGCGCAATCCCGAGCGCTTTCGCGTGATCGGCCTCTCGGCAGGAGGCGGCCAGCCGGACCTCCTCGCGGAGCAGGCCCGCCGCCACGGGGTGTCCGAGGTGGCCGTGGGCGAGGTGGAGTCGGCCGATCTTGCCGGTCGGCCCTGCGATGTCGTCCTCAATGGCCTGGCGGGCGCGGCCGGTCTCCTGCCCACCCTGCGCGCCCTGGAGGCGGGCAGCGCGCTCGCGCTCGCCAATAAGGAATCGCTCATCATCGGCGGCCCGCTCGTGCGCGATCGTGCGCGACCGGGACAGATTCGTCCGGTCGACTCCGAGCACTCCGCATTGGCGCAGTGCCTGATGTCCGGCAGCCATGCCGAGGTGTCGCGACTCATCCTCACCGCGAGCGGCGGGCCCTTCCGGGGCTGGTCTCGGGAGCAGCTCGCTGCGGTGACTCCCGCACAAGCGCTCGCCCATCCGACCTGGAGCATGGGTCCGCTGGTCACCGTCAACTCCTCGACCCTCGTCAACAAGGGACTGGAGGTCATCGAGGCGCATCTGCTCTTCGACATCCCCTTCGAGAGGATCGACGTGGTGGTCCATCCGCAGTCGGTGGTGCACTCGATGGTGGAGTTCGTCGACGGGTCCACCATGGCCCAGGCCAGCCCACCGGACATGCGCCTGCCTATCGCGTGGGCTCTGGGCTGGCCGGAGCGCGTCGCCGACGCCGCACCGGGCTGCGACTGGTCCGAAGCGGCCACGTGGGAGTTCCTGCCCGTCGATCACGAGGCCTTCCCGGCCGTGGGCGTCGCCCGACGCGCCGGCGCGGCCGGGGGCACCGCTCCGGCCGTATTCAACGCGGCCGATGAGGTCTGCGTCGCGGCCTTCCTCGAGGGGAGCCTGCCCTACCCGGGGATCGTCGAGGTCATCTCCGCCGTGCTCGACGAACACCTTGGGCGCGCATCGGGCACGGGAAGGGAGGACGATGGGAACCCGAGCAGGGTCGAAGGCGTCCTCACTCTCGACGATGTGCTCGGGGCTGATGCCTGGGCACGCGGTCGCGCCGAGGACATGATCGCGTCTCGCTGAGGCGGGAGATCACCAGGGAGGAGGAACGCACATGTGGGAGATCGTCGGCATCGTGGCGTTCTTCTTGCTCATCCTCGCCTCCATCGCCCTGCATGAGATCGGCCACCTCGTCCCCGCCAAGAAATTCGGCGTCAAAGTCACGGAGTACATGGTCGGCTTCGGTCCGACCATCTGGTCCAAGCGCAAGGGCGAGACGTCGTACGGCGTCAAGGGGATCCCGGTCGGGGGCTACATCCGCATGGTCGGCATGCTTCCGCCGCCCAAGGGTGCGCCCGAGGGCACGGCCCGCTCCATGTCCACCGGGCGCTTGGCGCTGATGGTCGAGGATGCACGCCGTCAGTCCCTCGAGGAGATCGCGCCCGGCGACGAGGATCGCGTCTTCTACAAACTCCCGGTGCACAAGCGCGTGATCATCATGCTTGGCGGACCGGTGATGAATCTCCTGCTCGCCTTCTTCCTCTTCGCCGCGGTGCTCGTGGGCATCGGCGTGCCACAACCGAGCCTTGCCGTCTCCGCCGTCGTGCCGTGCCTGCCCACCGTGGAGGTCCCCTCGGGCCAGCCCGACGCGGCGGGGGAGTGCCCGACCGGGGCGTCCCCGGCGGCATTGGCCGGGCTGCAGACAGGCGACCTCATCACGGCGTACAACGGCACCGCCCCAGCGTCCTGGGATGAGCTCACCCAGCAGATCCGGGAGGAGGGGGCAGCTGACGGCGTGCTCACCGTCCAGCGGGCAGATGGCACCACCGTGGATCTCCCGGTGAGCACCGTCGACGTCACGCGCCCGGTCTACGACGATGCCGGCAATCCCACCGGTGCCACCCAGACGACCGGCTTCCTCGGAGTGCGCCCCGAGATCGAGTACGTCGCGCAGCCGTGGTCGGCAGTCCCCGCGCAGATGTGGGACCTCACCGCGAGATCCGCCGTGGCCCTCGTGTCCCTGCCGGTGCGCGTCTACGAGCTCGTCACGGAGACTCTCGTCGGCGGAGGAGAGCGCCAGATCGACAGCCCGGTGAGCGTCGTGGGGGTCAGCCGCCTCGGCGGTGAAGTCGTCGCGTCGGAAGAGCCGGTCGAGGCCAAGCTCGCGATGTTCCTCAGCCTCGCCGCCTCACTCAATCTCTTCCTCTTCCTCTTCAACCTGCTGCCGATCCTGCCCCTTGATGGCGGCCACGTCGCCGGAGCGCTCTACGAGGGCTCCCGCCGCCAGTGGGCCCGCGTGCGCCGCAAGCCGGACCCGGGGCCGGTCGATGTGGCCCGGCTGCTCCCGGTCGCCTACGTGGTGGCCGTCGCGCTGGTGGTGGTGGGCGCGATCGTGATCTTCGCCGACCTGGTCAAGCCGATCACCCTGGGCTGACGCATCACCCTGGGCTGACGCCGGGATGTCGCCCGCGCCAGAGTCGGGGATACTGGCGGGGTGAGCATCGACCTCGGACTGCCTGCCGCGCCCCCGCCCACCCTGGCGCCTCGCCGCGTGACCCGGCAGCTCCTCCTGCGTCACCCGACGCACCCCGTCAAGGTCGGGGGCGACGCCCCGGTGAGCGTGCAGTCGATGACCACGACGCTCACCTCGGATGTCAATGCCACGCTCCAGCAGATCGCCGAGCTGACCGCAGCCGGCTGCCAGATCGTGCGCGTCGCCGTACCGAGTCAGGATGACGCCGACGCACTGCCCCAGATTGCACGCAAGTCCGGCATCCCCGTGGTTGCCGACATCCACTTCCAGCCGAAGTACGTTTTCGCCGCGCTCGAGGCAGGATGCGCGGGCGTGCGCGTCAACCCGGGCAACATCAAGCAGTTCGATGACAAGGTCAAGGACATCGCGCGCGCAGCCAAGGAGATGGGCACGCCGATCCGCATCGGCGTCAACGCCGGCTCGCTCGACAAGCGCCTGCTCGAGAAGTACGGCAAGGCGACGCCCGAGGCACTGGTCGAGTCAGCGCTATGGGAGGCGTCGCTCTTCGAGGAGCATGGCTTCGGCGACATTGCGATCTCCGTGAAGCATCACGATCCCGTCGTCATGGTGCAGGCCTATCGCCTGCTTTCGGCCCAGTGCGACTATCCCCTGCACCTCGGGGTCACCGAGGCGGGCCCTGCCTTCCAGGGCACGATCAAGTCCGCCGTCGCCTTCGGCGCCCTGCTCTCGCAGGGCATCGGCGACACCATCCGCGTCTCCCTCTCGGCGCCGCCGGTGGAGGAAGTCAAGGTCGGGATCGGCATCCTCGAGTCGCTCAATCTGCGCCAGCGCGGACTCGAGATCGTCTCCTGCCCCTCGTGCGGTCGCGCTCAGGTGGATGTCTACACGCTCGCCGAGCAGGTGACCGCGGGACTCGAGGGCCTCGAGGTCCCGCTGCGCGTCGCTGTCATGGGCTGCGTGGTCAACGGACCCGGCGAGGCCCGCGAGGCCGATCTCGGCGTCGCTTCCGGCAACGGCAAGGGGCAGATCTTCGTGCGCGGCGAGGTGATCAAGACCGTCCCCGAGCATCAGATCGTCGAGACGCTCATCGAGGAGGCAATGAAGCTGGCCGAGGAGATGGGTGATGACAGCTCCGGCGATCCCGTCGTCACCGTCCGCTGAGCGCGACGGGCTCGTCCGGCCGCTGGAGTTCGCCGACCTGCCCGACCTGGACCGTCTCCTCGAAGCCGATCCCATCGCCCACTGCTTTGTCGCCTCGCGCCTCGACGAGTCCCGCGCGGGGGATCGCTGGGGCCGGGGTCGCCTGGCCGCTGACTTCTGGGTCGTGGAACGCCGCGGTCGCTGTGTCGCCGCACTGCACATCGGGGCCAATGTCGTGCCCATCGCGACGGATGACGCGGCTCGCCAGGCGCTCGCCGAGAAGCTGCGACGGTCGGGTCGCCGAGGATCATCCCTGGTTGGCCCGGCCGAGGAAGTGCTCGACCTATGGCGTCGACTCGACGGCGCCTGGGGACCGGCCCGAGAGGTGCGTGCCCGACAGCCCCTGCTCGCCATCGATCGAGCGCCGCGTATCTCGGCCGACCCCGAGGTCAGGCTGGTGCGCTCCGACGAGATCGACATCCTCGTGCCCGCCTGCATCGCGATGTTCACGGAGGAGGTCGGCATCTCGCCGGTGTCCGGAGGGGCAGGCGCGGCGTACCGTGCTCGCGTCGCAGAACTCGTGCGCGCGGGACGCGCCGTGGCGCGCATCGAGGATGGTCGCGTGGTCTTCAAGGCCGAGATTGGCGCCGCCTCCGCTCGGGCGTGTCAGGTGCAGGGAGTGTGGGTGGCTCCCGAGAGACGCGGCGAGGGACTGAGCGCACCGGGCATGGCCGCGGTCGTCGAGATCGCCCGGCAGCGCGTCGCTCCCATCGTGAGCCTCTATGTCAACGACTACAACGCCGTCGCCCGGCGCTGCTACGACGCGGTGGGCTTCCGGGGCGCGGGCGAGTTCGCCACGGTCCTTCTTTAGCGGGAGACCGGCCCGGTATCCTCGGGCACCGTCGTTTAAGGGAGTGCCCGTGCTGCTGCGAATGTCCCAGCTCTTCGTGCGCACGCTCCGCGATGACCCCGCTGACGCCGAGGTGCCCAGCCATCGGCTCCTCGTGCGCGCGGGCTACGTCCGTCGGATTGCCCCGGGTGTCTTCTCGTGGCTGCCGCTCGGCTACATCGTCTACCGCAATATCGAGTCGATCGTGCGCGACGAAATGGATCGTGCGGGCTTCCAGGAGGTGCACTTCCCGGCGCTCCTGCCGCGTGAGCCCTACGAGCGGACCCATCGGTGGGAGGAGTACGGCGACAATCTCTTCCGCCTCCAGGACCGTAAGGGTGGCGACTACCTCCTCGGGCCGACGCATGAGGAGATGTTCACCCTCATGGTCAAGGGCGAGTACTCCTCCTACAAGGACCTGCCGCTCGTGATCTACCAAATCCAGACGAAGTACCGCGACGAGGCGCGGCCGCGCGCGGGGATCCTGCGCGGGCGCGAGTTCGTCATGAAGGACTCCTACTCGTTCGACGTCGACGACGCCGGACTCGAGCGCTCCTACCTTCGCCATCGCGACGCCTACATCTCGTGCTTCGCACGGCTCGGTCTCGACTTCGTCATCGTGTCAGCTCAGTCCGGCGCCATGGGCGGGTCACAGAGTGAGGAGTTCCTCGCGCCTACCGACTCGGGCGAGGACACCTATGTCCGCTGCACCGCCTGCGACTACGCGGCCAATGTCGAGGCCTTCGTCACCGCGCCCATTCCCGCTGCGGACACGTCGGCGCTCCCGGCCGCGCAGGTGCACGACACTCCCGACACCCCCACGATCGCGACCCTCGTGGATGTCTCCAATGCGCGGGCCGACCTGCGTCACCCGAATCGCGACTGGACGGCCGGCGACACCCTCAAGAACGTCGTCTTCATGGCGGACTACCCCGATGGCAGTTCCGCACCCCTGGCCATCGGTGTGCCCGGTGATCGCGAGGTGGACGTCAAGCGGCTCGAGGCCGCACTCCATCCGGTCGCCCTGCGGCCCTTCGAGGAGGCTGACTTCCCGAAGCACCCCGCGCTGGTCAAGGGATACATCGGCCCGGGAGCTCTCGGGGGCGAAGGCAACGTGCGCTATCTCGTCGACCCCCGCGTCGCGGTGGGCACGGCATGGATCACCGGTGCCAATGACAAGGGTCGTCACGTCTACGGGCTCGTGCGCGGGCGCGACTTCGATGTCGATGGCGAGATCGAGGCGGTGGAGATCGTCGAGGGCGATCCGTGCCCTCGTTGCGGTGCCGACATCGAGATCGCTCGCGGGATCGAGATCGGCCACATCTTCCAGTTGGGCCGCAAGTACGCCGATGCCCTCGGACTCACCGTCCTCGACGAGAACGGCAAGCAGGTCACGGTGACGATGGGCTCCTACGGCCTGGGTGTGTCACGCGCGGTGGCGGCCGTTGCCGAGCAGCACCATGACGGCAAGGGGCTCGTGTGGCCGCGCGCCGTGGCGCCCGCGGATGTGCACGTGGTGGCCACGGGCAAGGACGATGCCCCCTTCGAGGCGGCTGAGGCCCTGGCCGAGGAGGTCACGGGGCGCGGCGTGCGCGTGCTCCTCGATGATCGGCGCGGCGTATCCCCCGGAGTGAAGTTCAACGACGCCGAGCTCATTGGCGTGCCGACCATCGTCGTCGTGGGCAAGCGACTCGCCGATGGCCTCGTGGAGCTGCGCGACCGCGCCAGTGGCGACTCCGTGGACGTGCCGGTCGGTGAGATCGCCGACCGCCTCGTCGCCCTCGTGAGTGCATGACGGTCGACGCTGTCGTCTTCGACTGGGGCGGGACACTCACGCCCTGGCACGACATCGACCTCGTCGAGCAGTGGTCGGCGTACGCCGTGGCCTACGACCGGTCAGATGAGGGCCTGGCCGAGCGTCTCGCCGCTGCCGAGGTGAGCCTCTGGCGCGAGCAGCAGGCATCCCGCGGTGCCAATGGCACGGGCACGCTCGATCATGTCTTCGCTTCCTGCGGGGTCGAGATCTCCGACGCGCGGCATGGCTTCGCACTGGCTGCCTACCTCGAGGCATGGGATCCACACACGCTCGCGGACCCCGATGCGCGCCCCCTCCTCGAGGCCCTGAGGTCGGCGGGTATCCGCGTGGGCGTGCTCTCCAACACCCTGTGGCCGCGGTGGCACCATGAGGCGGTCTTCTCCCGCGACGGTCTCACCCCGTTCATCGACGCGGCGGTCTACTCCAGCGAGATACCCGTGGCGAAGCCCCACGTCGATGCCTTCCGCGCGGCGATCGTGGCCGTCGACTCGGTCCCTGCCCGGACGGTGTTCGTGGGCGACCGACCCTGGGACGACGTGCACGGTGCGCAGCAGGCCGGGATGCGCGCCATCCTCATCCCGCATTCGCGTCTCGGCGATCAGGCCGTCGACATCGACGTGGAGCCGGATGCCGTGGTCGAACGACTCGCGGACGTGCTCGACATCGTGCTGGCCTGGCGGGGAGCTCGATGACGCCGGAGTGGTACGTCATCGTGCTGCTCTGCGTGGTCGCGGCGGCCGCAGGCTGGGTCGATGCCGTGAGCGGTGGGGGAGGGCTCCTCCAGTTGCCGGCGCTGCTGCTGGCGACACCCGCTGACAAGCCGGCCCTGGCCCTCGGCACCAACAAACTCTCGTCGATCTTCGGGACATCCGCCGCGGCGATCACCTACGGGCGCATCGAGATGCCGCGGCTGCGCACGGCTCTGCCGATGGCCGGCGCGGCCTTTGCCGGGGCCGCACTCGGGTCTTTCGTGGCGATCCATCTGCCCGCGGCCGTGTATCGGCCCATCATCCTCGTGGCTCTGATCGTGGTCTGGCTCTTCATCGCCTTCCGACGCGACTTCGGGATGAGCGCGCGCGAGGTCTCGCGGCGGCGGCATCTCATCACGGCGATCGTCGGCGGCCTGGTCATCGGCTTCTATGACGGCGCGGTGGGCCCGGGGACCGGATCCTTCCTCATCGTCTTGCTGGTCGCGGCGGTCGGCTACACCTTCCTGCAGGCGTCGGCCACCGCCAAGATCGTCAACGTCGGCACGAACGCCGCGTCGCTCATCGTCTTCGGGATCAGTGGTTCGGTGCTGTGGGTCGTCGGTCTGCTCATGGCCGCATGCAATGTGGCGGGGGCCATCGTCGGTGCGCGCACGGCGATCGCCCGCGGTAGCGGCTTCGTGCGCATCGTCCTGCTCGCGGTCACGGGAGCCTTGATCGCCGTCCTTGCCTGGCAGACCGTCGTCGCGCTCTAGGCGAGGTGACGGGGGCGATCACCGGCCGGGGAAGGCCGCCGTCGAGCCGCCCCACGCGATGGAGCGGACCGAGCACTCGCAGGCGGAGAGCACGGCATTGCGACGCTCGCCGCCGGTCACCGCAGCGGCGAGATCGGCGTACGTCGCTGCGAGACGCGCCTCGACCCCGGCGAGCAGCGCGCGTGCTGACTCGGCGGAGTCGACCGGACCGCTCACGAATCCTCCGGGTGCACCTGACTCGTCGGCGTCAGATGCCGAGCCGCGCAGCACGAGGACGCGTGCCCGGTGGGCCGCGAGTCCGCCCAGGGCCAGGTCGCGATCATTGCCCTCGAGCCAGGGTCCCGCGACGCCGTAGGCGTACACCGCTGCCTCCTCTCCGAGGATCGCGGACTGCAGTGCCGTGTCGACAGTGGGCCTCATGTCAGTCCTCGCAGATACTCCGCGTGCCCGGCCTCGGACGCGGCGATCAGGGCCGTGAGCCTGGCGAGATCCTCTGCGGCAGCGGCCTCGCATGCCGCAGTGCGCTGGCCCACCGCACGCTTCTCGGCGTCCGTCAGGGCGGCCAGGGCCTCTGTGCGCGAGCCGACGACCGGAGCAGCAGCGGGGGTCGGGGTGACACCCATGGCCTCTGCGTGCTCGCGGTGCTCGTCGCGGAGTGCAGCGAGGTCCGACGCCAGGGCGGGATGGGCGGCGATCACCGCGTCGTACAACGCGATGAGGGATGCCTCGTCGGCGGCCACCGCGGCACGCACCTGCGCGTCAGCGTCGGGTGCCGGCGCATCGGAGCTATCGGATGGCTCCGGCCCCGGGGCCGGAGTGCACGCCGCGGCCACAAGTGAAGCGCCCACGAGGGCCGAGCCGCCAAGGAGGGCTCGGCGGGTGAGCCGCGCACCCGGCGGCGGGGGCGCCTCGGGGGTCTCGGGGCCATGCACGCCGGTCAGCATGCCACGGGAGGAGGTACCCTCAGGCTGTCGGCTTCGGCGCGCCGCGGTGATCACGTGCCCGTCGACCCGCGAAGCCAGGATGCAACGAGATGCGACACGTGAATACCTGACACGTGAACAGGCGTGACGAGGGAGGTGCCATGGGAAGTCCCTCGCGTCACGGTGGAGACGAGGCGGTCCGCTCCGCAGTGGAGCCCGTCGTCACCGCACTCGGCCTCGATCTCGAGGATCTCGATGTGCAGTCCTCAGGACGTCGTCGGCGTGTGAGCGTGGTCGTCGATCGCGATGGTGGCATCGACCTCGACGGCATTGCCGCTGCGAGTCGTGCGGTGTCCGAAGCGCTGGACGCCAGCGATGCGATGGGCGCGGACGCCTACACCCTCGAGGTCACCTCCCCGGGGATCGATCGGCCTCTCACGCTGCCGCGGCACTGGCGGCGCAACGTCGGCCGTCGCGTGCGGGTCGTCCTCACGGACGGCACGACCTGGGATGGGCGCATCACGGGAGCGGATGATGATGTGCTCGTCGTCGCCGCGGATGAGCGCGGCACCGCAGAGACGGCGGAGCGGCGTACCCCCTGGTCCGACGTCGTCCGCGGCGAGGTCCAGGTGGAGTTCAAGCGACCGGAGCAGCCGCCTTCCGGTGACCATGCGGCGGACCAGGAGGAGGCGTGATGGACATCGACGTCAATGCGCTCAAGGCACTCGTGCGCGAGAAGGAACTCTCCTGGGACCTCGTCGCCGACTCGATCGAGCAGGCCCTCCTCATGGCGTATCAGCGCACCGAGGGGGCGTCCGCCGACGCGCGCGTCGAATTGGACCGTAAGACGGGCCACGTCACCGTCTGGGCACGTGAAGCCGCACCCGTCGGCGAGCAGGTGGCGGGCGAGGCGTTGCCGGAGTCCAAGGAGTACGACGACACCCCCACGGACTTCGGGCGCGTTGCTGCCGCCACTGCGCGCCAGGTGCTGCTGCAGCGGCTTCGGGACGCAGAGAGCGATCGGACGTTCGGGGAGTTCTCCGGCACCGAGGGCGATCTCGTATCCGGCGTCATCCAGCAGGGCAGTGACCCACGCGTCGTCCGAGTCGACCTGGGCAAGGTGGAGGCGGTCCTGCCTCCGTCGGAGCAGGTCCCCGGGGAGACCTATCCCCACGGCACGCGCATCAAGTGCGTCGTCACGAGCGTGCGCAAGGGCCCGCGTGGCCCGCAGGTCACCGTCTCGCGATCGCACCCCGGTCTTGTCCGCGGACTCTTCGCGCTCGAGGTGCCCGAGATCGCCGACGGTTCGGTGGAGATCGCGGGCCTGGCGCGCGAGGCAGGGCATCGCACCAAGATCGCCGTCCGATCCACGGTGCCGGGACTCAATGCCAAGGGAGCCTGCATCGGCCCGATGGGCCAGCGCGTGCGCCAGGTCATGAGCGAACTCGGAGGGGAGAAGATCGACATCGTCGACTTCAGCGAGGATCCCGCCGAGCTCATCGCCCACGCCCTCTCACCGGCTCGCGTGAGCAAAGTGGAGGTGGTCGACCTGGCCGCCCGGGCGGCTCGGGTGACCGTGCCCGACTACCAGCTCTCCCTGGCCATCGGGCGCGAGGGGCAAAATGCCCGACTCGCCGCCAGGCTCACGGGTTGGCGGATCGACATCCGGCCCGACACGGAGCCTGCGGTCCCCCAAGGATCTCCCCCTGAGGCTGGCGAGGGAGCCGCGCCGTCCTGATGGCACCGGTGCCCGGAGGCGGCCCCCGCGGCGTTACACTCGGGCGTCCGAGTGGATCCGACCCGGGACCGATGTGAGCGCAGCCCGCACCTCGAGCGTGCGCACCTGCATCGGGTGCCGTGGGAAGAGCTCACCGGAAGGCCTCCTCAGGGTGGTCCTCGATGCCGGGGCGGTGAGCCCCGACCCGGAGGCCATCCGTCCAGGCCGGGGAGCGTGGTTGCACCCCGGCTGCCTGGAGGCCGCCGAGCGCCGCAAGGCGTTCACTCGCGCGCTGCGTGCGACCGCGACACCGGATCTCACGGTGTTGAGGGAGTTCGTGGAGCGCATGCAGTCGTCCGAAGAACCGTAGTCGCGTAGCCGCAGAGATGGGGCATCCGAGGATGAGCCACCGATGAGCACCCAGCCATGAG
>CAZLNF010000043.1:0-12512 GCA_964560885.1 uncultured Actinomyces sp.
GCCGTCATCGCGGTGTAGGAGCCACCGGGTGAGTTGATGTAGATCTGGATGTCGCGATCGGGGTCCATGGACTCCAGGCACAGCAACTGCGCCATGACGTCATCGGCGGACGCATCGTCGATCTGAACGCCGAGGAAGATGATGCGCTCCTCGAAGAGCTTGGTGTACGGGTTGTGCACACGCTCGCCGTTGGCCACCCGCTCGCGGAACTCCGGGAGGATGTAGCGGGCCTGGGGGGCAATGAGCCCCGACTGGGTGCGCATGCGGTCTCCTTCGATGCGGGAATCGGCACTCACCTCGAAGCCCCGATTCACTTCGAGGCTCCGGGTGCATCGGCCGACGTGGAGTAGACGTGATCAATGAGGCGGTAGTCGCGAGCCTCCTCGGCCGTGAACCAACGGTCACGGTCGGAATCGGCTTCGATCTCCTCGACGGTGTGGCCGCTGTGCTCCGCAATGAGCTGGGCCATGCGCTTCTTGATGAAGAGCATCTGCTCGGCCTGGATCTTGATGTCGGAGGCCGTGCCACCAATGCCGCCCAGCGGCTGATGCATCATGATCCGGGTGTTGGGCGTGGCGTAGCGCTTGCCCGGTGCGCCGGCGCACAGGAGGAACTGCCCCATCGACGCCGCGAGGCCCATGGCAATCGTCGTCACGTCGTTGGGGATGAGCTGCATCGTGTCGTAGATGACCATGCCCGCCGTGATCGATCCACCCGGGGAGTTGATGTAGAGCGTGATGTCCTTGTCCGGGTCCTCGGCCGCGAGCACCTGGAGCTGCTTGGCGATGCGATTGGAATTCTCGTCCCGCACCTCGCCCTCGAGCCAGACGATCCGCTCACGGAGGAGCCGCTCGTCGAGCATGTCTCCGAATCCGGCCATGCTCGGCGCTCCGGTCCGCAGGTCGATGCTCACGCGAGTCTCCTCTCCACCGGTCGGACACCCGACCGCTTGACGACCCTAACGCCGACCGCCCCCGAGATAGTCCCGGGCCCGGGCGTGTTCGCCGTGGGCGTAGGCCTAGGCCTCGTCGGCCTCGGCGGCCCGCAACTCCTCGTCGATGATCTCGAGGTCGACCGGGCGCCCGGAGGCGTCGACGATGCGGGCTTTCGAGGTGACGACGGCGAGAGCCTTGGCGCGGCGGATATCCCCGATCGCCATGGGCAACTGCCCGGCCTGCACCAGTGCCTGTGCGAAGGCGTCGGGGGCCATGCCGTAGCGGGGAGCGTTCTGCAGCAGCCACGAGGACAGCTCGGACTCACCGACGGAGATTTCCTCCGCCTCGGCGATCTTGTCGAGGAGGAGTCGGCTACGCAGGCCGTCACGCGCCTCGCGCTCGACCTCGGCACGGTGCGCCTCGTCACCGGCGTGGCCGTCAGCGAAGTGCTCCTCCACCTCCTGGCTGATGACGCCGTCGGGCACGGGGAAGTCAGCGAGGCCGAGGAGTGCCTCGTGCACCTTGCCCCGGGCCTGCATCCCCTGCTCGAGCACGCGCACACGGCCAAGGCGGGTGCGGATGTCATCGCGGAGTTCGCCGATGGTGTCGAACTCCGAGGCCATCTGCGCGAAATCGTCGTCGGCAGCCGGCAGCGCGCGCTCGCGGACAGCCGAGACCGTCACATTGACGGTGAGGGGGCGGCCGACGTACTCGCCGCCCTCCGGTGTGAACTCGAAGGTGCGCGTCTCCCCCGCGGTCGCACCGCGCACGGCATCGTCGAAACCCGGGAGCATGCCGTCGGTGCCCAGCTCATATGACAGTGCATGGCCGGAGAGGTCCTCGACGGATGAGCCATCAGCCTCGTAGCCCAGCAGGTCGACAAGGAGGACGTCGCCGTCCGCCGCGGCGCGCTCCACGGGCGTGAGCGAAGCGAATCTGCCCCGCAGGCCAGTGAGCTGCTCCTCGATGTCCTCGTCGGTGATCTCGGCGTCGTCCACCTGCACGGCGATGCCGGAGTAGTCAGGCAGGTCGAACTCGGGACGCACGTCGACCTCAGCGGTGAAGGTCAGCGACTCGCCATCGGCGATCTCCGTCACCTGGACATCCGGGCGCCCGAGCGGCACCACGGAGTTCTCGCGAAGGGCATCCTCGTAGGCCTTGGGCAGCACGTCGTTGACCGCTTCCTCAAGCACCGCCGCGCGACCCACGCGCTGGTCGATGATCCGCGCGGGGACCTTGCCCTTGCGGAAGCCGGGGATCGAGACCTGCTTGGCGATGACCTGGTACGCCGCGTCGAGGCTCGGGGCGAGCTCGTCGAAGGGCACCTCGACCGTGAGCTTCACGCGGGTCGGGCTGAGGGTTTCGGCGGTGCTCTTCACGGGGGTTCTCCTACGGCAGATGAGTCGCGCCAGCCTACTTGCCGGCCCGCTCCACCCCGCTCCCGCCTCAGGAGACGGCGCATTGCATCGCGATGGACCCGCTCACGCACTTGTCGGGGTACCCGGATTTGAACCGGGGGCCTCCTGCTCCCAAAGCAGGCGCGCTACCAAGCTGCGCCACACCCCGCACGCCTGCCCAGGGCAAGCGGCGTCAGTCTAGGGGCGAGGAGGTAAGGGCCGAACAGGCCGCCACCACTCCGGGGCGTGGGCTCCGCACGCGCATGCGGGTACCCTGATGACTCGCACGCTCGCGGGTGTAGCTCAATGGTAGAGCCCCAGCCTTCCAAGCTGGTGGTGCCGGTTCGATCCCGGTCACCCGCTCTTGACTCCGCTTGACCATGCCGCTGACGCGCCCGGTGTCGTCGACCTTCAGCGCCGGGGCATCGCCCACCGCATCATCCATCCGGGGCACGTGACCTCTGTCGAGGAAGCCGCGCAGGCCTGCGGCGTGCGGCCGGATCAGGTCGTCAAGACACTCGTCATCCGCCGTGGCCCAGACGATTACGTCCTCGTGCTCGTGCCAGGCGACAGGTCGCTCTCGTGGCCCAAGCTCCGCGCTCTGCTCGGCGTCAATCGCATGACGCTGCCGGAGGCCGATGAGGCCCTCGCCGCGACCGGCTACGCCCGGGGCACCATCACTCCGCTCGGGCTCGATCTGCCTGTCGTGGCTGACGAAAGCATCATCGGCGGCGAGATCACACTCGGCACAGGCCAGCGCGACACCGTGGTGGCGGTCGACGCCGCTTCAGTCATCGACGCCTACGCCGCCACCGTCGCAGACGTCACTTCTCGCTCTGCGCCCCAATGACAAGCGGCGGTCGCAGGCTCCAGTCATAGATGACGATGGTCCTCAGCACGACGTCTTGCACCGAACGATTGCGCTTGCTCACCAGAGCCCAGCCGAGCCCGATGGGGAAGCCGACGGAGAAGGCCGCGCGCGCCAGTGCGACCAACCAGCCCAGGCGCCCGCCTTTGCGACTGACCACACGGACACCCATCACCCACGCGCCTAGCGATCGTCCACTCGTCGCCCACGCCACCGTCCAGTAGAGCGTGGTGAAGGCATACCCCCAGAGGACGAGCGTCGCTGCCCGAGGCGGATTGACCTCGACGCCGGGGGTGAAGATGAGCTGGAGAATCTCGATGCCCAGCCAGACGCCCATCATGAGCAGGGCGACGAGGGACACGTCGATCACGCTGGCAAGGAATCTCGTCGCGAAGCCAGCACGCTCACCCTGGAACTCGCGGGCATCCTCGGGAATGGAGAAGTCCGCCGCTGACTGGCGCCCGTCGCCGCGCCGCCAAGCGCTGAAGGTCGTCATGACTCCCTCCCGGTCAGCGACTCGGGCTCGCCGGAGGCATCAAGCTCAGTCAGCGACTCGGGCTCGCCTGGGGCATCGAGCTTGCGGCCTCGTCGCGGGAGGATGCGGTCGACGATGCGCGCCGTCGCGATGTCAGTGGCATAGGAGCGCAGGCGCACGGAATCGATGGCGTCCGTGGCGACGCCACCTGTCGACTGGCGGATGATCGCCGGGAGGTCGACCTGCTCGATGACGTACTCGGCAATCTCCACGATAGGCAGACGGTCGATCACCGGATCGAGGTCGACGGTCGCGACAAGGGCGTCGATGTCGACCCGCTGCTCGACAAGCTCGGTGAGGTCGAGCTGGTCGAGGACCGCGTCGACGACGGCGACGAGATTGACGCGCTGGAGCACGATCTCGGTGACGTCAATCGAGTCGAGCGCGCCTTCGACGACGCGGCGGAGGTCGACGCGCTCCAGCACGATCTGCGTGAGGTCGATGCGATCGAGGGCCTGCAGGATGATGGCTCTCAGGTCGACCCGGCCGATGACGAGCCCGGTGATGTCGATGCGCTGCACAACCGCATCGGTCACTCCCGGGACTACCCGGTCGAGCACGGCTGAGGTGGGCGGCCCCGCGACGGTCGCCACCGCGTCGATCGCCGTGATGGCTGCGGATTCCATCGCCGAGCCCACGGCGGCACCCATCGAAGCGAGGAGGCCGAGCAGTCCCTCGGGAGGACCCTGGTCGACGGGGCGCACCACAATGATCACCTCTTGGCGACCATCATCGGTGTTCACGTGGCCGATCCTCCCAGACATCCCCATCGGACACCTCAGGTCGGGTGATGTCAGGTCGGGTGATGTGGGGTCAGTAGCGGGGAGCGACCGACGGGGGCAGTGCCGCAAGCGCGGCGAGGTCATCCGCATCCAGGACGAGATCAGCGGCCGCGGCGTTCTCCTCCAGCCAGCGACGGCGCTTCGTGCCCGGGATGGGTACGACGTGCCGGCCCTGGGCGAGCACCCACGCGAGCGCGACCTGAGCCGGAGTGGCTCCATGACGCTCGGCAACCACGCGTACTCCCTCGACGATCACCGCATTGGCGGCCATCGCCTCGGGCGTGAAGCGCGGATTCGCGGAGCGGAAGTCCGCGTCCCCGATGGTCTCGGCGGACACAACGCCGGTGAGGAAGCCGCGACCCAGCGGGCAGTACGCGAGGAATCCGATTCCTCGCTCCTGGGTGAGCTCGAGCACTCCATTGACGACGTTCTCCTCGGTCCACAGGGAGAGTTCGCTCTGCACGCTCGACACCGGATGCACGGCATCTGCTGCGAGGATCTCCTCCGCCGTCGCCTCGGACAGCCCCAGGTAGCGCACCTTGCCCGCCGCGACCAGGTCCGCCATCGCGCCCCAGGTCTCCTCGACCGGCACCTCTGGGTCCACGCGATGCAACTGATACAGATCGATCACATCGACGCCCAGGCGCGTGAGCGACGCATCACACGCCGATCGAATGTGCGCCGGGCTGCCATCGCGGCCGTAGGTGGTGACATCGATCGGCACGAGTCCCGCCTTGGTCGCGATGACGACACGGTCGCGCAGGCCTGCACGCACGACGTACTCCCGGATGATCTCCTCATTGGTGAAGGGGCCGTAGACATCGGCGGTGTCGAGCAGGGTGATCCCGAGTTCGACGGCTCGGTGCAGAGTCGCCTCGACCTCTACAGGATCGGCATCGGAGACGTTGTAGGCCCAGGACATCGGCATGCAGCCGAGGCCGATGGCACTCACCTCAAGCTCGCCCAGCAGGCGCGTTTCCATGTGCACTCCCTGTCGTAGGCGGGCTCGGTACGTTAGCCCAGTGAGTCCAGTCCAGTTGCAGGAGTTCCTCGCGCGCCTCGATGTCACCAAGGTGACCGCCGATCACTTTGAGGGAACTTGCTATCCCGGGTGGCCCGGTAGAGCCTTCGGCGGCCAACTGGCTGCCCAGTCATTGCGTGCGGCCACGGCGACGGCCAGCCCCGACTTCATCCCGTGGTCGATCCACGCCTATTTCCATGCGCCAGTGCGCGCAAACGAGCCCATCGACTACATCGTGCGGCGAGTGAAGGATGGGCGCACAACCGCGACGCGCCAGGTCATGGTTGAGCAGGACGGCAAACTACGCGTCACCGCCATGGTGGCCCTGGGTGAATCGGCTCATGGGCCACAGCATCAATTCGCTCCGCCCGACGTGCCCGGTCCTGAGCACCTCACACCCGTCGAGCGACTGTTGGAGCCCTCCGTCCTATCTCCGGACCAGGACCATGTGGCTCTCGGCTACCCCGCGGAGGCTCTCGTCGAGTTGCGCATCGTCCCCAGCGACATGGATAGCGGCGACGCCGGCACCTTCGCACGCCGGGTCTGGATGCGTGTCCTGCCCGACATCCCGGACGATCCCGTCACCGTGGCCGCCGCACTTACCTATCTGTCTGACATCTCATTGGGCACGACCGCGCTGGAGCCTCATGGTGGCCGGGCAGCGTTGGCCGACCTCCAGCTGGGCGCCCTCGAGCTCGCACTGTGGTTCACGCGGGCCGCGCCACTGTCGCAGTGGACGCTCTTCAGCCAGGACTCGGCATACGCGGGTCTAGGCCATGGCCTGTCGCATGGTGCCTTCTTCACGGCATCCGGTGACGTGATCGGCATTGCAGTCCAGAATGCGCTGATGCGCCGTCCGCAGTAGCGGGCGTCCACCGCCGAGGAGGCCACGATGTCCCTGACCCGATACGCCGGAGCAATGCTCATCGAACGCGTCGGAGTGGGTGCTGCCGCGGGCCTCGCCCCGGGTGCACTGCTCAAGGCCTTCGGGATCGAGGAGACCGACGACTCCCCGACGCTGCGCTACTTCGCGCGCCTCTTCGCCGTGCGCAACGCCGTGCTCGGAGTCCTGGTGTGGGAGGCGCGCCACGACCCGCGCCGCCTCGAGCGCGTGGCCTGGATCAATGCGGCGACCGAGATTCTCGACGCCGCTGCTGCTGCAGCACCCTTGGCCACGGGACGCACCAAGCCGCAGGCCGCCGCGGGCGCCATCGGAGCCTCGCTCGCCGTGAGCGCCGCCTTCGCTGGACTGGCCCTGCGCGCACGCCGCAGCATCCCGTCCTGAGAGAGTGAGCGCCCTATTCAAGGAGGCACGATGGTCGACATCCGCGTCGTGAGCGTCACGCTCACCGAAGTCCACGCCGAGGCGGGGACTCCCGTATCGCCACCCACCCGCAAGGTGGTCGCGGCTGCCGTCGTGGGCAATCCCCTTGCGGGCAAGCCCCTCGTCGCGGACCTCAGTGAGCTCGAGGACATGAGCGCGGAGGTCGCAGGGATTCTCGTGCAGCGTGCCCTCGAGGTGCTGGCCAGCGCCGGCGTCACACCTGACCAGGTCCGCGGCTACGGCAAGGGCGCCATCGTCGGCACGCGCGGCGAGCTCGAGCACACCGCTGCCGTGCTGCACCCGCGCTTCGGAGCACCCGTGCGCGCGGCCATCGGTGGTGGCGCCGACATCATCCCGGGCACCAAGAAGGTGGCCGGTCCCGGAGCGGCCATCACGATGCCCATCGGCAACAAGGACGACAGATGGGTCTTCGACGACATGGACTCGGCTGAGATCACGATTCCGGATGCTCCGCGCGACGACGAGATCCTCATCGCGCTCGTGCTCTCGACAGGCGGACGACCCCACGCACGCGTCAAGAAGCCGGGGGCATGAGATGAAGGTGATGATCGGGCTCGTACGCCGAGACGACATGAGCCACGAGGAGTTCGCCCACTGGTGGACCCAGGAGCACGCTCCACTGGCCCGCACACTCCCCGACGTGCGCAAGATCCGCTTCAATCTGCTCGAAGACGGCGCACCCTTCGACGGCATCGCGGAGTTGTGGTTCGACTCCGCCGAAGCTGCGGATGCGGCGTACGCGACGGATATCGGCAAAGCAGTGGCGGCTGACTCACTCGCTCATGTCTCGTCGCGCGTGCGGATGCCTGTCGAGGAGCACGAGATCCTCGGATAGGACAGTCCGGCTAGGACTCGCAGTGCTTCTTGAGGCCCTTCGTCGCGCCCTTGAGCGTGTCACCCAGCGTCTTCTTCATCAAGAAGCCGGGGAGGGGCAGCGAGGGATCGATCGTCAGCGACAGCGTGGCCTCGGTGCCTGAGCCCTTGCTCGCCAGCGACCACGACCCACTCGCGTCCTTCTGCGCCTTGCTCGGAGCGACCAGCTTCCAGGACATGCCTGCGTCGGTGTGCGCGTAGTCGACCTCGAACTCGTCCTTGGCCACCTTGACGTCATTGACCTGACGCGCGCGAGCGGGCCGGCCCTCGGCATCGGTGGAGAGCACCTCGGCTGACACGCAGCCCGGGAACCAGTCCACCTGACCGGGGATATTGCGAACGACGGCGAGAACCTCATCGAGCGGCGCATTGATCGTCACGGTCTCGGATCCAGAAACAGCTCCCATAAGGGCACGGTAGGCCCCCCGCGGGCACGGCGGGGCCAATCCGGCGAAGTGCCGTGAGCCCGACAGGGGCGGCGCCGCCGGTCCCGTTGGGCGATAGCGTCTGGCGGCATGACTCAGGGATCCGATCTGCCGTCGCGCGCACGAGTGGTCGTCATCGGCGGGGGAATCATCGGAGCCTCGGTGGCCTACCACCTCGGGCACATGGGCTGGGGGCCCGAGACACTCCTGCTCGAGCGCGACCGGCTCACCTCAGGCACGACGTGGCATGCGGCCGGGCTCATGGTCACCTTCGGTTCCTTCTCCGAGACATCCACCCGGATGCGTCACTACACGCGCGACCTCTACAGCCGGCTCGAGGCCGAGACCGGCCAGTCGACAGGCTTCGCGCCCATCGGGCTCATCGAGGTCGCGGCCGACGAAGGCCGGCTCGAGGAATACCGCCGCGTCGCGGCGTTCAATCGTCTCTGCGGCACCGAGGTGCACGAGATCTCTCCGAGCGAGATCTCAGATCTCTTCCCGCCCGCACGCACCGACGACCTGCTCGCCGGCTTCTACATGCCGCAGGACGGTCGCGTGAACCCGGTCGACGCCACGATGGCGCTCGCCAAGGGCGCGCGCATGCAGGGCGTGACCATCCTGGAGGGCACTCCGGTCCTCGACGTA
Organism: uncultured Actinomyces sp.; assembly: GCA_964560885.1. GTDB lineage: Bacteria > Actinomycetota > Actinomycetes > S36-B12 > S36-B12 > Mxb001. Next base: position 8,827 of record CAZLNF010000043.1, read on the forward strand.
CTGGTGAAGGATGGTCGCGTCGTCGGCGTGCGCACCGAGCGCGGTGACATCGAGTGCGAGTACGTCGTCAACTGCGCCGGCATGTGGGCCCGCCAACTCGCCGAGCGCTCGGGAGTCACGGTGCCCAATCAGGCCGCCGAGCACTACTACCTGCTCACGGACCCGATTCCGGGACTCGATCCGGACCTGCCCGTTCTTGAGGATCCCGGCTCCTACGGCTACTACCGGCCCGAGGGCGACGGGATGATGATCGGCCTCTTCGAGCCCGTGTGCGCACCGTGGCACGTGGATGCGATCCCTGAGGATGCGTCGTTCCTCACTCTCCCGCCTGACTGGGAGCGCATGGGTCCCTACCTGGAGAAGGCGATGGCGCGCGTGCCGGCGTCGATGGAGGTCGGCATCCGCACATTCTTCTGCGGCCCGGAGTCCTTTACGCCTGACCTCTCCCCCGTCGTCGGCGAGGCACCCGAGGTCAGGGGCTACTTCGTCGCCGCGGGGCTCAACTCGATCGGCATCCTCACCGGCGGCGGCATCGGCCGCGCGATCGCGACGTGGATCGTCGACGGCCTACCGGACATCGACGTGACGGGCATGAACATCGACCGTCTGCACCCCTACCAATTGGCTCCGGAGTACCGCGCGACACGCACGGTCGAGTCGCTCGGCATGGTCTATCAGACGCACTTCCCCGGGAAGTCGATGCAGACAGCACGCGGCATCAAGCGCTCACCCGTGCACGATCGGCTTGCGGCACAGGGTGCCTACTTCCGCGATGTCTCCGGCTGGGAAGGCGCCGACTGGTACGCCGGACTCGGTCAGACCGCCAAGGTCGAGGAGTTGACCTGGGGTCGGCAGAACTGGTTCGACACCTGGGCGCGCGAGCATCGGGCCATTCGCGAGGGCGTGGGCCTCATGGATATGTCGTTCATGGCGAAGTTTCGCGTCCAGGGCCCCGATGCGGGCGCTGTCCTGGACCGCATGAGCACCAATCGCGTGGATGGCGAGTCGGGAGTCATCACCTACACCCAGTGGCTCAACGATGGCGGCACTCTCGAGGCTGACCTCACCGTGACGAAGTTAGGCGAGGGCGACTTCCTCGTCGTCGCCTCCGACACCGCGCACCGACATGTCGAAACAATGCTCAAGCGGGCACTCGAAGGCCACCGAGGGTGGGTCACCGATGTCACGTCGGGGCTGGCGCAGATCAACATCCAGGGCCCGCGGTCCCGCGAGCTCCTGCAGTCGCTCACGTCGACAGACATGTCGAACGATGCCTTTCCCTTCCGGGCAGCACGCGAGATCGACCTGGGCTTCGCACGGGTCCTGTGCGCGCGCATCACCTACCTCGGCGAGCTCGGCTACGAACTCTTCGTGCCCGCCGAACAGGCGGCCTACGTATACGACCTCGTCACCGAGGCTGGCGCGGCGTACGACCTGGCGCACGTGGGCCTGAAGGCGCTGTCGTCACTGCGCATGGAGAAGGCCTACCGCGACTTCGGCCACGACATCGACAACACCGACTCTCCGCTCGAGGTGGGCCTCGGCTTCACGATCGACTGGGACAAGGACTTCGTCGGTCGGCAGGCGGTCACCGCGGTCAAGGAGTCGGGCCCGCTCATGCGCCGCCTCGCCCAGGTGCGCATCCTCGATCCCGAGCCGCTCATGTTCCACGGCGAAGTCGTCTACCGCGATGGGGTGCCCGTGGGATACGTCCGCGCAGCGAGTTACGGCCACACCCTCGGCGGTGCCGTGGGACTGGCCATGATCGAGACCGGTGAGCCCGTGACACCGGAGGTCATCAATACCGGCACGTGGGAGATCGACGTCGCGGGCGTGCGCTATCCGGCCGTGGCCTCGCTGCGTCCGATGTACGACCCGGACAACGCGCGCATCAAGGCGTAGCAATCAGATCGAGCCGAGCCAGTAGTCCTGCCAGCGCACGAAGATCAGGCCGAGGACGATGACGTACCACGCGGCCAGGATCAGTCCGCGCAGGCCCACGAGCGCCGACACGGCGCTGCCCCACGACTCCGGCGTAGGCAGTCGACCGGAGAGGAGATTGGCCGACGTCACCCACACGAAGATCGGGGCGGTGACGGTCCACACGACCATGCACCACGGGCAGAGCGAGCCGATCGAGTAGAGGCTCTGCCACACCAGCCACTGCACGAAGCCGAAGCCCAGCAGCGCGCCCGCATTGAGGCCGAGCCACACCCAGCGCGGCATGGCCACACGGCCTGCGAGCAGGACGCCGAGCGTGATGACCACGGCGAAGCCGGTCAGTCCGAGCACGGGGTTGGGGAAGCCGAAGACCTCTGCCTGGGGCGTGATGATCACCGACCCGCACGACAGGACCGGATTGAGATCGCAGGCAGGGACATAAGTCGGGTCTGCGAGGACCCGCACCTTCTCCACGGTGAGCTCGAAGGCCGCGATCAGGCCGAGGATGCCGCCGACGATGAGGATCCACGCCGTCGTGCGATCAAGGCGACGGACCCGGTCGGCACGCCACTCGTCGAGCGATTCGCCGTCAGCGAGGGCGTCGTCGGTCACCTGGGTCATGGCATCACGGTACGACGCTTCGCGTCGTGCGGCTCGGGGAGGCCTAGAGTCAGCGTCCCTGCGGGATGACGTCGCCCGGGATGGCATAGATGACGCTCGTGATCTTGGCCTTGGACCCGGCCTCGAGAGCGATGGCATTGCCCTTGCCTGCCTTGACGGCGACGGTGACCTTGATGGTCTGGCTGCAGCCGGGGGCAGCACTGAGCGTGAAGTCGGGGACGAAGATGGTGAGCACGGCGTGATGCTGCTGCCATGTGATCTTGGTGGATCCCAAGCCCGAGCCCTTCGTGGCCGTCGCCGTCGCGCACGTCACACCTGGGGTGGTGGCGACCTGCTGGAGGGCGAGTGACACGGTCGCGGTCGCCGCGCCGCGAATCGCGGTCTTGCCCGCTCCCTTGCACGCGTCGGGATAGGCCTTCTCGATGCAGTTGGTCATCGAGAGGATGCCACCGACGCGAATGGGGCCGGGTGCCGCAGCGACATCGAATGAGCCCGACATGGAATACGTCGTCCCGGGCTTGACGATGCGATCGCCCGTCAACGGCACGCGCGTGCTCTGCGCCCACGACGGCAACGCCGTGCTGACGTAAAGGAGCGAGAAGTTCTTTGGATCCATCTTCTGCGTGACGATAGCGACCCTGCCCTTGCCGGTAGGAGACGCGCAATTGCCCGGGTCGCACATCATGACGTCTGAGCGGCACGTGTGAGTCCCCGCCACGTCAGTCTGCATGGTGAAGCCCACGGGGATCGTGAAGTCGGAGCCCGCCGGCCACACGTTGCGGCCGGCTTCAGCGGACGTGACGCGACCGGACGGGCTGGTGCAGGAGAGTGTGACGCCGAGGAAGAGTTCGTCCGGGGCGGTGCCCTTGGCGTCCTTCACGACCAGCTCGGTGCCGACGAAGCGCACCTCTCCGGCCTCGGCATTGAAGCTCGTCGAGAAGAACTCCGTGTGGCGCTTACGCGCGTCGAGGACCGCCGTCAGCGGCGTGACATCAAGCACGGCACCGGTCGATGCTGCGGGGGTCACGCTCTGCGTCGCGAGTGCCGGGGTGCCGGCGGGCAGCGCTGTCGCGAGGAAGACAGCGGGCATGAGGGCGTACGCGAAGCGAGGGGCCATGGAGCCA
>CAZLNF010000044.1:0-12290 GCA_964560885.1 uncultured Actinomyces sp.
CGCGCATCCCAAGGATTGCGGCGGGGTCCTCATCGAACTCGTAGAGCCCGCGACAAGCGAGGGCCACAGTCACGGTTAGCATGAACGATCGTTAAGCGCCGTTCCAGGCGTGACCCCGAGGGGAGCACCATGGACCAGATTCGCGACGCCATCCTGGCCGGCGCCGGGGCCGACATCGCCGGTCTCCCCCTCCCCGATTCCTACCGCGGCGTGACGGTCCACAAGGACGAGGCCGACATGTTCGCCGGCCAGGCCACGGCGGACAAGGATCCCCGGCAGTCACTGCACATCGACAACGTCCCGCTCCCCGAGCCGGGACCGGGCGAGGCCCTCATCGCGGTCATGGCGAGCTCGATCAACTACAACACCGTATGGACGTCCATCTTCGAGCCGGTATCGACCTTCGGGTTCCTCGAGCGCTACGGCCGTAGCAACGACATGGCCAAGCGGCATGACCTCCCCTACCACGTCATCGGCTCGGATGCCTCGGGCGTCGTGCTGCGTGTGGGCTCCGGTGTCAACGCCTGGAAGCCCGGTGACGAGGTTGTCGCCCACTGCCTTTCCGTGGAGTTGGAGAGTCCGCTCGGCCATAACGACACGATGCTGGATCCCGAGCAGCGCATCTGGGGCTTCGAGACCAACTTCGGCGGCCTCGCCGAGATCGCTCTGGTGAAGTCCAACCAGCTGCTGCCCAAGCCCGCGCACCTCACGTGGGAGGAAGCCGCTGCTCCGGGGCTGGTCAACTCCACCGCCTACCGGCAGCTCGTGTCGCGCAACGGCGCTGGCATGAAGCAGGGCGACATCGTGCTCATCTGGGGCGCCACCGGCGGTCTGGGTTCCTACGCCACGCAGTTCGCCCTCAACGGCGGAGCCATCCCCGTGTGCGTGGTCTCCAGCGAGGACAAGGCCGACCTCTGCCGTGCGATGGGTGCCGAGCTCATCATCAACCGCAAGGCCGAGGACTACCGCTTCTGGAAGGACGAGCACACTCAAGATCCCAAGGAGTGGCAGCGCCTCGGCAAGCGGATCCGCGAGCTGACAGGCGGCGAAGATGTCGACATCGTCTTCGAGCACCCGGGCCGCGAGACCTTCGGTGCCAGCGTCTACGTCACGCGCAAGGGCGGCACGATCACCACATGCGCATCCACATCCGGGTTCATGCATGAATACGACAATCGCTATCTGTGGATGAGCCTCAAGAGCATCGTGGGCTCACACTTCGCCAACTACCGCGAGGCATACGAGGCCAACAGGCTCATCGCGCGAGGCCTCGTGCACCCCACTCTCTCCAAGACCTTCCCCCTCGAGGGAGCCGGGCAGGCGACCTACGAGGTTCATCGCAACGCCCATCAGGGCAAGGTCGGCGTCCTCTGCCTCGCCCCGGAGGAGGGGCTCGGCGTCAGCGACCCGGAAATGCGTGAGCGACACCTCCCCGCCATCACCCGTTTCGCCGGGGCTTAGGCGAGGCCCCCCGCGTACGATGACCCGGGCGGCCGAGCCCGACAGGGGAGGCTCTCCCGCCCCGCTGGGCCCAGCCGCTCGGGTGCGACACGGCGTCGCGCCGGCGATGCGGAAGGGGCGACGGTGGCCACAGGCCAGATCACCGACCGCCAGCCCTGGCATCTCGACCGCGGTCGCCGGGCAGGCGAGATGGGCTACCTGCCGGGCCTCGACGGCATCCGAGCCCTCGCTGTCCTCGGCGTACTCCTCTACCACGGCGATCTCACCTGGATGCGGGGCGGCTTCCTCGGAGTTGACGTCTTCTTCGTCCTCTCGGGCTTCCTCATCACGACGCTCATCACGGAGGAGTTCTCCCGCACCGGGCGCATCAACTTCAAGCGCTTCTACATCGCCCGTGCCCGCCGACTGCTCCCGGCGCTCTTCCTCATGCTCGTCATCGTCGGCATGCTCGCGGCCTTCATCTACCGAGACTCGGCCGCAGCCTTCCGAGCCGATGCCATCGCGTCCATCTTCTACGTCACCAACTGGTGGTACATCTTTTCGGACGCCTCCTACTTCGAGGCGATCGGGCGCCCGCCCTTCCTGCAGCATCTGTGGTCGCTCGCGGTCGAGGAGCAGTTCTACCTCGTATGGCCGGCATTGGCACTCATCCTCCTGCGCTGGCGCGGACGCCGTGCCGTGTTCTACACCGCGATCATCGGCGCGCTGGCTTCCACCGCATGGATGGCCTTCCTCGCGATCACCAACGGCTACCCCCTCGAAGCCGACCCCAGTCGGGCGTACTTCGGCTCCGACAGCCACATCATGGGGCTCTTGCTTGGAGCCGCCCTCGCGATGGTGTGGCGCCCGGGGAAGCTCTCCACGCAACTCACCGCCGGGGCCAAGGCCGTTGTCACGGCGATCGGCGTGGCCGCACTGCTCGTCGTCCTCTACTTCTTCTGGCAGGTCGGCGAGTACTCCAGCTTCCTCTACCGAGGAGGATTCCTCGCGCTGTCCGCGGTCGTGTGCGTCCTCATCGCGGCGGCCAGCCACCCCGGGGCGCCCTTCGGCAAGGCGATTGGCTCACAGCCCTGGCGCTACATCGGCCAGCGCTCCTACGGCCTCTACCTCTACCACTGGCCGATCTACGTCATCACGCGTCCTGACCTGGACATCCCCCTCGATGGACCCGCGCTCCTCGCGCTGCGCCTCGGTCTGACCTTCCTTGTCGCCGAGATCTCCTACCGCTACGTCGAGATCCCCATCCGTCGCGGCGCCATCGGCGCCTTCATGACCCGGTGGCGCGAAGCCGATCCCGACGAGCGCTCCTACCTCGGTCGACGCGTGCTCGCGGGCAGTGGCGTCGCCATCGCCGCACTCGGGCTCATGGGCGCGGGACTCGCCACGGCCAAGCCGGTGGACCAGGCCATCCCGGCCGATGTGGCGGCGGCCATCGGCATCGATGACGGCGGTCCCACCGAGATCCTCATCGACGAACCCGGCGGAGCAGCGTCGCCAAGCCCCTCCCCCGACCCCGGTGCACCGGATGAGCCGAGCACACCCTCGGTCGACGGACTGCCGACCAACGCCAACGGTGCGCTCACCGCCATCGGTGATTCGGTCATGCTCGGCGTGGCCAGCCAGCTCATGGAGAAGATCGACCGCAGCAAGGTCGATGCGGAGGTGAGCCGCCAGGCATCGGGTGTCCTCGAGCGCGTGCAGAGGCTGTCCAAGAAGGGGCTCCTCGCGCCCACGGTCGTGATCCACACCGGCACCAACGGCATCCTCACCGAGGAGCAACTCCGCGAGATGCTCGACATCCTGAGCGACCGCAAGCGCGTCGTCGTCGTCAACACCAACGTCCCGCGGCCCTGGATGGAGCCCAACAACGAGCTCATCGCCAAGGTGGTCCCCGACTACCCCAATGCGGTGATCGCGGATTGGTACGCCGTCTCCGCGGACAACCCGGAATACTTCGTCAGCGATGGCACGCATCCGCAGTGGCCCTCGGGCATCAAGGCCTTCGTCCGCGAGATCATGCGCGCCGTCGGCATGGACCCGCGCAAGGCGGACTAGGAGACAACGACGAGGTTGGCGAGGGCCGAGGCGACCGCGTCGGGAGCCTCGAGCGGAGTCAGGTGCCCTGCGCCCGGCACGGGGACCCAGGTCGCATGCGGCACCGCCGCCAGGATGAGGTCCTGCTCACCACGTGGGCTCATGGTGTCTTCCTCGCCCATGACCACGGCGATGGGCGCGGTGAGCAGCGCCAGGCTGTCCCGCGCATCCGGCCGCGTCGACATCGCCCGCTGTGCCCACGCCACGGTCGCGGATGGTGCGGCAGACAGGACCTCTTCCACGGTGGTGACGACATCGGGACGCGTGCGCCGCGTCGTCTCTCCGAGGAGGCCATCCACCATCCCGGCACTCCAATCACCGCCCGTCTCGGCGAGCTCGGCGATGCGCATCCGGTGCGCGCGCGCCGGCTCCGCGTCGGCTGTGGCCTTGGTGTCGATCAGTCCTAGCGCGGCGACGAGATCCGGGCGCCGGGCGGCAAGGCCGAGCGCGACGTAGCCGCCCATCGAGCAGCCGACCACCGCGGCGGGCTGCTCCCCCATCACGGCGACCATGTCGTCAACGAGCACGGAGATCGCGGGAGAGCGCTCACCAAGGGGCGCCTCGCCGAAGCCGCGCAGGTCGGGCGCGATGACGTCATGGTCTTCCGCGCGCAACCGCGCGGCCACCGCGTCCCACATCGATCCGGTGAAGGGGAAGGCGTGGAGCAGCAGGAAACGTGCCATGGCTATCGCTACGGCATGGCCGACAGGCCACCATCGACGATGAGCACCTGCCCGGTCATGAAGGATGCGGCGTCACTGGCGAGGAAGACGGCGGGCTCGGCGATTTCCTCCACACGGCCCCAGCGCTGCATCGGCACGCGGGACAGGGCCGCGCGCTCGGCCTCGTCACTCGCACGAAGGAAGTCCGTGAGGTCTGTCTCGATCCACCCAGGGACCAGGGCGTTGACACGCACCCCCATCCAGGCGGTCTCCACCGCCAGAGACTGCGTGAGGGAGATGAGGGCGGCCTTCGCCGCGCCGTAGTGCGCCATGGTCGGGGCACCGCGCAGGCCGGCCACCGAGGAGATGTTGATGATCGAACCCCCACCGTCGCCCAGCGCAGGCAGGCTCTCCTGGGTGATGTGCACGATCGAGTCGAGGTTGAGGCGCAGGGTCTTCTCCCAGCCGCTCATCCGCATCTGAGCCACGGGAATGGAGAAGGAGTTGCCACCCGCGTTGTTGACGAGGATGTCGAGTCCGCCGAGGGCTTCGATGGCCTGAGTGGTGGCGGCCCTTGTCGCTTCAGGATCGAGCACATCGGCCGTGGCGACGACCGCACGGCGGCCCAGACCCTCGATCTCCTCGGCCACTTCGGCGAGGAGGTCGGCGTTGCGCGCCAGCAGGGCGACGTCAGCGCCCGCGGCGGCGTAGGCGACCGCGATCCCGCGCCCGATACCTCGCGAAGCACCCGTGACAAGCGCCTTCTTGCCCGTGAGATCGAAGCTCATAGGTCGGTCCACCTCTCCATCGCTCCTTCGGCCTGCGCACGCTCCGCGGGCCAATGCCAGTCCACGGCTTCCCGGTCCGGACGCATCCGAGCCACCGTCTCAGCGAGCACGGTACGCACCGCCGGCTCGCCGACCCACAGGTGCCCCATTCCGGGCCCCTCGATGATCTCGGCGCGAGGGACGATCGCGAACTCCTGCCGGGCTGCCTCGGGCCGCAGGTAGTCATCGTTCTCGGGTACCAGGCACACGAGGGGGCAGTCCCGCTCATTCCAGCGCGCGAGCTCGTCCTGCGACGTGTAGCGCAGCGGCGGGGACAGCAGGATGACGCCGACCGGATCAAGAGCGACGCCGTGACGCAAGACGACGTCGGTGCCGAAGGACCAACCCAGCAGCCACGGCTCCGGAAGCCCGTGAGCGCGCACCCAGGCGACAGCGGCCGCGAGATCGAGCCCCTCTCCCTCGGACGCGTCGAAGGCACCCTCACTCGTCCCGGCCGTCGACGACGTGCCGCGGGTGTTGAAGCGAATCACGGCGATATCCGCAAGGGCGGGGAGTCGCCATGCAGCCTTGCGCAACACATGGCTGTCCATCATCCCGCCATGCGTCGGCAGTGGATGGACGCACACGAGCGTTGCCTTGGCCGGGCGCCCCGCTGGCAACGCCGCCTCGCCGACGAGGTGCAGGCCGTCCGCGGTCACCAGGTCGATCGGGACTCGTTGTGCCGGCAGGACGCTCGCGGCCCTGATCTCCTCGTCTTCACCCGTCATCGAGTAGGGCCTCGCCGATCCCGCGCGCGCCAACACGGGGTGTGCCAGTGCCGGCGCTCATCGGCCCCGCGATCGGCCGGCCAGGCCACAGTGTGCGGGGTCGCGGGGAGGATCTCGTGGTCGCAGCCGGGGCAGCGGTAGGCCTTGGTCGAAGACGATCCGGTGATGGGGCGGACGTACCAGTCACCGTCGGCGTGCTCTTCGAGCACGTCCACACGGGGTGAGACCGGCTTGCGCGCCGGGCGACGACGACCCACGTCTACTCGTAGGTGCGGAAGCCACGCCCGGTCTTGCGGCCGAGATAGCCCGCCGTCACCAGGTGCTCGAGTCGTGGCGCGGGAGCGAAGCCTGGCTCGCGGAACTCCCGGTAGAGCGTCTGCTGGATGGCGAGCGAAACGTCAAGCCCCACCACGTCGAGCAGTTCGAAGGGTCCCATCGGATAAGCGCAACCCTTCTTCATCGCCACGTCGATGTCATCCGCAGACGCGTAATTGGCCTCCAGCATCTCGACCGCGTCGTTGAGGTAGGGGAAGAGCAGGGCATTGACGATGAAGCCAGCGCGGTCGCCGCACACCACGGGGTGGCGCCCCGCGCGCTCGGCGACATCCACCGCCGTCGCCAGCGTCTGCGGCGAGGTCGACACGGTCTGGACGACCTCGACGAGGCGCATGACGGGAGCAGGGTTGAAGAAGTGCAGGCCGACGACATCCTGTGGTCGCGAAGTGACCGCAGCCAACTCGACGACGGGCAGGCTCGACGTCGTCGTCGCAAGGATCGCACCCGGCTTGCAGATCTCATCGAGATTCTCAAACAGTGCCGTCTTGACACTGATCTCCTCCACGACGGCCTCGACCACGAGATCGACCTGCGCCAGCGCCTCCAGCGATGACGCCCCCGAGACCCTCGCCCGGATCACATCGCGGTCGGCAGCCTCGAGCTTGCCGCGCTGCACGGCCTTCTCGAGCGACTTGTCGAGCGCGGCGAGTGCCCGGGCGAGACTTGACTCGGAGCGCGCCACGAGGGTGACGTCGAAGCCGCCCTTGGCGAGGACCTCGACGATGCCGGTCGCCATGGTCCCCGAGCCGACCACGCCCACGCTCTGCACGGGCCGCGGGGTGATGCTCGGGTCGATCGACGCCGCCAGGCCATCGTCGACGACCTCCGGTGAATTGGGTGCGGCGTAGGTGTAGAAGCCGCGTCCCGTCTTGCGGCCCTTCAGTCCCGCGGTGACCATCTGCTTGAGGATGGGCGCAGGGGCATGGAGACGATCACGACTCTGGCGGTACATCGTGTCGAGGATCTGGTACGCCGTGTCGAGTCCGATGAGGTCCAGCAGCGCGAGCGGACCCATGGGGTAGCCGCACCCCAATCGCATCGCAGCATCGATGTCCTCGCGCGAGGCGTAGTGCGCCTCGTACATCGAGACCGCCTGGTTGAGGTAGCCGAAGAGCAGGGCATTGGCGATGAAGCCGGCCCGATCGCCAATGACGACAGGCTCCTTGCCGAGTGAACGGGCGAGAACGACGAGATCATCGACGACAGCGGGCTCGGTGACCACCGTGCGCACGACCTCGACAAACGCCTGCACTGGCGCGGGGTTGAAGAAGTGCAGGCCTGCCACGCGCGCAGGACGGCTGGTGGCGACAGCGATCTCCGTCACCGAGAGCGAGGAGGTGTTGCTCGCGAGGATGGCATGCGCAGGCGTGATCTTGTCGAGGCGTCCGAAGAGGTCCCGCTTGAGATCGAGATCCTCGGGGATCGCCTCGACGACCAGATCGGCCGTGGCAAGGTCATCGAGCGCCGTGGTGAAGGCAATCCGGGACAGGATCTCCTCGCGCTCGGCCTCGGTGAGCTTGCCGCGCTTCACTGCGCGTTCGGTGGAACCGGCGATCGACGCCCTGCCGCGTTCGAGCGGCTCCGCGTCAGGCTCGACCGCGATGACTCGGTAGCCGTGTCGCGCGCACACCTCGGCGATACCTGCTCCCATGGTGCCCAGGCCCACCACTCCGACGGTCGTGATCTCCATATCGCCAGTCTCCCATCCCTCGCGGCTCAGAACAGCCGCGCGTCCGAGTCGTCGATCCCACGCAAGGCCGCATAGTCCAGTACGACGCACTTGATCCCGCGGTCCTCGGCGAGGGTGCGCGCCTGCGGCTTGATCTCCTGGGCGGCGAAGACCCCGCCCACCGGGGCAAGGAGGGGATCGCGGTTGAGCAGGTCGAGATAGCGGGTGAGTTGCTCCACACCGTCGATCTCACCCCGCCGCTTGATCTCCACCGCCACGGACGCACCCGAGGCATCGCGGCACAGCAGATCCACCGGTCCAATCGCAGTGGGGTATTCGCGTCGCACGAGCGTCCAGCCCGGGCCGAGGGTCTCCACATGCTCGGCGAGCAACTGCTGCAGGTGCGCCTCGACACCGTCCTTGACGAGACCGGGGTCGACGCCGAGTTCGTGCTCGAGCTCCGCGTGGATGTCATGGATGCGGATGACGAGCTGCTCGCCAGCTTTGTTGTCCACCCGCCAGACAGTGATGTCGTCCTCCTCGGCCACGGCGAGATGGCACGGTGGACTCATCCAGTTGAGCGGCTTGTAGGAGCCGCCATCAGCGTGGACGAGGACACTGCCATCGGCCTTGATCATGAGCACGCGCACAGCCTCCGGGAGGTGCGCGGTGAGTCGGCCGACGTAGTCGACCGTGCAGCGGGCGACGACGACCTTCATCGGGCAGCCGGAGCGAGCCCGCGGGCGGACCTGACCACATCGAGCACTGCTCCCATGATCGCCGTTGCGTCATAGTCCTTGGGTGTGAATACCGCTGCCACGCCTCGATCGCGGAGGTAGTCGGCGTCGGCATCCGGGATGATCCCTCCGACCACGACCACGGTGTCCTCCATGCCCGCTGCGCGCAGCCCGTCCACGACCACCGGCACGAGCTCGCGGTGGGATCCCGAGAGGATCGAGATCCCGACGACATCGACATCCTCGTCGACGGCGGCAGCCACGATCTGCTCGGGCGTCAAGCGAATTCCCTGGTAGACGACTTCGAATCCAGCGTCGCGGGCTCTCACCGCGATCTGCTCGGCTCCATTGGAGTGACCGTCGAGGCCCGGCTTGGCCACGAGGAAGCGCAATCGCGAACCGAGCTCGTCACTGGTCGCCTGCACCGCCTTGCGCACCGCGCTCAACTCGTCGGTGGGCGCTCCCGCGGCGATCGACGAGGTCACTCCCGTCGGTGCCCGGAATTCGCCGAAGACTCCGCGAAGCGCATCGGCCCACTCCCCGGTGGTCACGCCTGCTCGTGCGCACGCCAAGGACGCGGGCACGAGATTGACGTCTCCCTGTGCCGCGGCGACGAGGGCCGTGAGCGCCGCGGAGACCGCATCGGGATCGCGCTCGGATCTCCACCGTGCCACGCCCTCAATTGCCTGGGCGGCCACCGCCGAATCGACTGTCTGGATCGCGGCATCGAGGTCCGCGAGCATCGGATTGGGCTCGGATTCCAGGTGGCGATTGACGCCGACGATCACCTGTTCACCAGCCTCGACCCTCGCCCGTCGCTCCGCGTGCGCCTGGACGAGCGCGGACTTCATGTAGCCGCTCTCAATAGCGGCGACCGCACCACCCATGGACTCGATGGTCGCCATCTCCGCACGCGCATCCGCGACGAGACTGTCGACGAGCCCCTCGATGACACGGGACCCCTCGAAGATGTCGTCGTACTCCAGGAGGTCGGTCTCCTCCGCGAGCACCTGCTGGATGCGTAGGGACCACTGCTGGTCCCAGGGGCGCGGCAGGCCCAGCGCTTCATTCCAGGCGGGGAGCTGGATGGCGCGCGCCCGGGCATCCTTGGAGAGGGTGACGGCGAGCATCTCGAGGACGATGCGCTGGACGTTGTTCTCCGGCTGCGCCTCGGTGAGCCCAAGCGAATTCACCTGGACGCCGTAGCGGAATCGCCGCTGGGCTGGGTCGGTGATGCCGTAGCGATCGCGCGTGACCTCATCCCAGATCCGGACGAAGGCCCGCATCTTGGCCATCTCCTCGACGAAGCGCACACCGGCGTTGACGAAGAAGGACATGCGCCCGACGACCTCACCGAATCGCTCAGGAGGGATCTGCCCGGAGTCGCGAACGCCGTCGAGCACTGCGATGGCAGTCGCCATTGCGAAGGCGATCTCCTGCACGGGTGTCGCGCCCGCCTCCTGGAGGTGGTAGCTGCAGATGTTGATGGGATTCCACTGGGGGGACTGCTGCACCGTGTGCACGATCATGTCGGTGATGAGGCGCAGTGACGGTCGCGGCGGGAAGATGTAGGTCCCCCGTGACAGGTACTCCTTGATGATGTCGTTCTGAGTGGTGCCCTGGAGAGCGACCTCGGCGACACCCTGTTCCTCAGCTGCGACGACGTAGAGCGCGTAGAGCCACATCGCGGTCGCATTGATGGTCATCGAGGTGTTCATCGTGTCGAGGGGGATGCCGTCGAAGAGTCGACGCATGTCGCCCAGGTGGGCGATCGGCACGCCGACCTTGCCCACCTCCCCCGCCGCCATCGGACTGTCGGGGTCGTATCCGGTCTGGGTCGGCAGGTCGAAGGCCACGGAGAGTCCGGTCTGCCCCTTGGCGAGGTTGCGCCGGTAGAGCGCGTTGGACTCCGCGGGAGACGAGTGCCCCGCGTACGTGCGCATGATCCAGGGCCGATCCCGCTGCCCATCCCTCGGGCGATCCTGGGGGCTGCCCATGGGAGCACCCTACCCATGGGTAACCCGCGGTGGCGCAGTCGAGTCGGGTGCCCCACCATGGGGGCGTGGGTACGTCCTACTCCTATGCCATCGGGCCGATCATGGCCTTCGTATTCCTCGGCGTCCTCATCCTGATCCTGCGCTGGGCCTTCCGGCGCGGCAGCTCGGTTGTCGCGGCCCCGCCACGCAAGGGTGCGAGCACCGACTACGGACTACTCGTGCCCATCGCGACGCCGCCGACGTATGTCGAGGGCGAGATCATCCGGCGCCAGCTCGAGGATGCGGGTATCCGCGCCACCCTTGCCCAGACCCTCGACGGACCCCGCGTCATGGTGTGGCCCGGCGACGAGACTCGGGCGCGCGCGAAGCTCAGCGGGCGCTAACCCGGCAGGGAGATGCGCGTGACGTCGGCCCCCAGGCTGCTGAGGTCATCGACGAAGCCCGCGTAGCCGCGGTCGATGTGGTGCACCTCGTGCACGGTTGTCTCGCCTTCCGCGACTAGGCCTGCAAGGACAAGCCCTGCACCGGCACGGATGTCTGTGGCCTCGACGGGCGCACCGCTGAGCGTCTCGCGTCCGCGCACCAGGGCGTGGTGCCCCTCGGTCTGTACGTCGGCCCCCAGGCGCACGAGTTCGTGCACGAATCGGAAGCGTGCCTCGAAGAGGTTCTCCGTGACGAGGGCGGCGCCCTCGGCGATGGAGTTGAGCGCGATGAACTGCGGCTGCAGATCGGTGGGAAAGCCTGGATAGGGCAGCGTCACGATGTCCACGGCCTTCGGGCGTGCGTCCATCGTGACGCGGAAGCCGTCGTCCAGCACCGTCACACTCGCTCCGGCGGTAACCAGCTTGTCCAGGGCGATCTCCAGGTGCTCCGAGCGGGCCCGCCGCACCGTGATGTCTCCACGTGTCATGACCGCAGCCACCGCCCAGGTGCCCGCGACGATGCGGTCCGCGACCGTCTGGTGCTCCACGGGTCGCAGCGAGGTCACGCCCTCGATCTCAAGCGTGGACGAGCCGATGCCGTCGATCGACGCGCCCATCTCCATGAGCATGGAGCAGATATCGATGATTTCGGGCTCGCGCGCAGCATTGTCGATCACAGTGCGCCCACGAGCAGTGACCGCGGCCATGAGGAGTGTCTCTGTCGCCCCGACACTCGGGAAGTCGAGCCAGATGGTCGCGCCGTGCAGGCCATCGTCGGCGCGAGCGATGAGATAGCCGTGCTCGCTCGTCACCTGAGCGCCCATGCGCTGAAGTCCGCCGATGTGCATGTCTAGCCCACGCGAGCCGATGTTGTCTCCACCCGGAAGGGCCACGTCGACGACACCGCAGCGCGCGAGGAGGGGTCCGAGCACCGTGATGGACGCTCGCATACGACGCACCAGGTCGTAGTCAGCGCGATGCTCCAGGGCCTCGGGCACGTCGATGACGACCAGGCCTTCGGCAGCGACGTGCGAGACATCGCATCCGAGACGGCGCAGCAGCTCCGCCATGATCTCGACGTCGAGGATGTCCGGGGCATTGCGCAAGACCGTGCGTCCCGGTGCGAGAAGTGCGGCGGCCATGAGCTTGAGGACGCTGTTCTTGGCGCCCGTGACCGACACGTCACCGGTGAGACGCCGACCGCCGACGACTCTGAGCGCCTCCATGGGGATCATGCTAGGGGCGACGCGCAGGCGCGCTCCGCCGCCTCGCGGTGGCGCCGGGCGTCCCCTAGGGTCGTGCCATGGTCAATCTCACGCGCATCTACACCCGCACGGGCGATGACGGGACGACATCC
>CAZLNF010000045.1:0-11643 GCA_964560885.1 uncultured Actinomyces sp.
ATCCTCGAGCGGCTTGATGGAGACCGACACGGTGATGTCCTCCGGGTTGAGTTGGTTGTCTGATGGTCGCCCCGTCGTCGCGGTGCCGGTTCGACCCGGTGGCACTTCCCCGGCCTAGCAGTCTCCGGGTGTGAGTGCCAGGAACCACTGTAGGGGCGCGATTAGCACTCCGTCAAACCGAGTGCCAGATCGTCGCCTCCTCGCGCTAGCCTCCCCTGGTGGCCCAGCCCCAGCCCCGCGACCTCGTCACGGTCCAGGCAGGAGCCCTCCGGGAGGCCCTCGCCAGCCTGCCGGATACCGCCGATCCCGGTGCCCTCGCCGGCGTGCGGGCTGCCTACCCCGAGGCGGATCCGGGCCTCATCTCCGCCCTCGCCACCCAGTTGCGTCTGCAGCGCCGAGCCGAGGACCGCCTCGGGCCCTGGGCACGGGAGATGGTCCTGGAGGACGAGGCCCTCCAGCAGGCCACCCGCAGGGACGTCGCCCGCTACCGCGCCGCCCGGATGGCTGAGCGCCTGGACCACTCGCAGGCCGCTGACCGCACGGTCGCGGACGTCGGATGCGGCTTAGGCGTCGACGCTCGCGCGCTTGCCGAGACGGGGTTGCGCGTCCTCGCCATCGAGCGGGATCCATGGCGGGCTGAGGCAGCGGAGATCAATCTCGCTCACTTCGCTGATCGTGTGCGAGTCCTATGCGGCGACGCATTGTCGATCGATTCCGCGGCACTCGGCTCGTGCGAGGCGGCGTACGTCGATCCGGCTCGGCGCGCGCAGGCAGGGCCTCGACGCATCGACGGCGGACGGAGCAGGGCGGTCACCGACCCTGGTGCCTGGTCACCCCCGTGGCCCTGGGTCGTGGCCCTCTCGGAGCGCATGCCCGTCGTGGCCAAGGTCTCGCCCGGCTTCGATGCGCGTCTCGCACCAGCAACGGCTGACATCGAGTGGCTCGACCACGATGGCGACACGGTGGAGGCGAGCGTGTGGATGGGGTCGTGGGGACACGGGATGCGGCGAGCGGTAGCGCTGGGGGCAGACGTGTCCGAGTCGATCGAGGCACCTCGCGCTGAGGCTCCGGCCGCTGGGCCTTCGGCGGCGCAGGTCGGCGCACTGTTGGTGGAGCCCACGCCCGCGGTGATCCGCGCACAGCTCGTCGCGCGACTCGCGGAAATGCTCGATGCTCCACGACTCGATGGCGGCGACTGGTTGACCGCCTCCCAACCCTGCGGCACCCTGCTCGCGCGTGCCTGGCGGGTCATCGATGAGGTGCCGCACCGCGCCCGCGACCTACGCGGATGGCTGCGGGGACAAGGATCCGTGACGTGGAAGACCGCGGACGCTCACGTATCGGCCCAGGACTGGGATCGGCGCGTGGGTCATCGTGCAGGCGATGGCCCTTCCGTCACGATCGTGATCACCGGCCAGGGCAGAGCCTTCGCGGTCGAGCGCGCGCAGGCCTAAGCGCTAAACGACCGAGCAATGGCAGCGACCGAGTCGGGTCCGACACCGCAGCACCCGCCGATGAGGGCGACCCTCGGCACCTCGCGCCACCGCGACACCAGGTCCTCGCCGACATCGGTGCCCTCACCGGACCACCCGGCAGTCGGGGACCACGCCCTTCCCGAGTTGGGATAGGCCACGAGCGCCGGAGCACCGGCGGCCGAAAGGCGACCGAGCAGCGATGTCACATGCTCGGGAGCCGTGCAATTGACGCCCACTGCGCGGATCGAGGGAGCCTGCTCCGTGATCGGCACGAGGTCCTCGACTACCTGCCCGGCCGAAGTGTGAGCGCCATCCGAGC
Source organism: uncultured Actinomyces sp. (assembly GCA_964560885.1). Lineage (GTDB taxonomy): Bacteria > Actinomycetota > Actinomycetes > S36-B12 > S36-B12 > Mxb001. The sequence continues at coordinate 1,795 of CAZLNF010000045.1, forward strand.
AGCTCATCGTGATCCAAGCCGGGATGTCTGCGAAATCGGCAAGGACCTCGACCAGGGCAGACACTTCGTCCAGGTCGGGGATCGTCTCGATAGCGAGGAGATCAGGTTGCGTGGACGCGATGACCTCCAGCCGCTCGGAGTGGAAGTCGATGAGTCGGTCTCGGCTCACTCCGTAGCGCCCTCGGTACTCACTGCCGTCGTGCAGGATGGCGCCGTAGGGTCCGACACTCGCCGCCACGAGCGCATCGCGACCGGTGACCGCGCCTCGGGCGACGTCCACCGCGGTGCGCAAGGCGGCATCCGCCTCTGCCGCCGTGCGGCCTGCCGCGACGAAGCCCTCACGCGATACCTGGTAGCTCGCGGTCACGACGACACGCGCCCCTGCGTCGAGGTAGGCATCGTGCACGGCGCGAATCTCGCTGGGCTGGTCCGCCAGGATCCGCGCGGACCACAGGGCGTCACCCAGGTCGTGGCCTCGACGTTCCAGTTCTGTGGCGAGCCCACCGTCGATCGGGAGCGGCGCGCCAGCGAAGACGTCGTCGACGGTGATCAGATCGTTGGCGCTCAGATGTAGTCCTCGAGCGCCGCCGGAGTGAGCCCCTGGGCGCGGCCGAGCTCCAGGATCTTCTCGAGGCCGACATCAAGGCCGTCGACCCAGTGCAGGAGCACGATGTCGCCCGCCTTGATAGGCGGCTCCCAGTACTCCACCTGGTTGTCATCGGTGACGACGACATTCCACAGGACGATGCGATTGATCCCGCACTCCTCGGCGTACTTCAACACCTCGGGATCATCTGGTCCAGCGCCATAGGGAGGGCGGAGCATCCAGGGGCGATAGCCGAACTGCTTCTCGAAGCGATCCTGCGTCTCGCAGATCTCCCACTGCACGTCGGTCTTGGGGTCATTGAGTGCACCGTGCACCATCGTGTGATTCTGCACCGAGCCGCCGTACGCCGTCACTGCCTCGAAGTAGTCCGTCTTGTCGCGCACGGCGTACTCCGTCAGGAACGCCGTCACCGGGATCTGGTTGCGCTCGATGACTTCACGCACCGCGGCGGAGTCCACGAGTCCGTCGTCGATGGTGATGAAGAAGACGGGATCCTCCGTCTCGACCCAGTTGAGGACCTGCAGGTCGGAGTCCGCGACGTTGGTGTCGCTGCGGCCCGACTGGCCCTCGGCAAGGGTCTCGCTCCCCATCTGGAGGGAATCGTCGAGGGCCGCGACGTAGGCATCATCACTCGGAGTCGGCAGGGGCGCAGAGGAGCTGGAGGCGGATGCATCCGTGGGGCTCGCCGTCGGGGAGGCCGACGGCTCAGTCGCGGAGGCTGGCTCAGGCGATCCGGTGAGGGAGCCCACGGCGAAGCCAGCGAGACCCGCGACGACGAATGCGGCGCCAATCGCCAAGCCGGGCAGAAGCCCCGGGGTGCGCCTCGCCTCAGTCACCCCTCGACGATACCCGCGCGCGGAGGCGGAAGCCCGCTGCGCACCGCTGCGACCACGATCTCGTGGACGGGCAGGGAGGAGTCAGCCCCGATCCCGGGAGCCGAGGGCGGACGCCCTCTCTCCACGAGGGCCGCTCCGAGGGCCGCCACCATCGCACCGTTGTCGGTGCACAGGCTCGGGGGTGGGACGCGCACGTCCAGATGACCCGCACGCTGATCAAGCAATGCGCGCAGCCGGGAATTGGCCGCGACACCTCCTCCGACGATGAGGGTGCCGATCCCCGAGTCCTCGCAGGCCCGAAGGGCCTTAGTCACAAGCACGTCCGTGACAGCCTCCTGGAAGGCCGCGGCGACATCTGCCGTCGGGACCGCCTCCCCCGCTGCCTCCCGCGCTCGAAGCCAGCGCACGACGGCGGTCTTGAGCCCGGAGAAGGAGAAGTCGAGTCGGTGCTCGGCATCATCGCGGGGCGACGTGAGCCCACGTGGGAAGTCGATCGCGGTCGGATCGCCCTCGACGGCGGCGCGGTCGATGTGCGGTCCTCCGGGGAAGGGCAGTCCCAGGAGGCGGGCGACCTTGTCGAAGGCCTCACCGGCCGCGTCGTCCAGCGTCGCGCCGAGCGGTGTCACGTCGAGCGTCACGTCATCGACGCGCAGCAGTGACGTGTGGCCACCCGATACGAGGAGTGCGATCGCAGGCTCCGGGATGTCGCCGTGGACGAGTCGATCCACCGCGACGTGTGCGGCCAGGTGGTTGACGCCGTAGATCGGGCGATCCAGGGCGAGAGCGAGGCCCTCCGCCGCACTCACGCCCACGAGCAGTGCACCGACGAGTCCCGGCCCGGACGTGACCGCGATGGCATCGACGTCACTCAGCGCGACGCCAGCCTCGGCCGTCGCGCGGTCCAGGGTGGCATCGAAGGCCTCGAGGTGCGCGCGACTGGCGACCTCGGGCACCACTCCCCCGAAGCGTGCCTGCTCCTCCACACTCGAGGCCACGGCATCCGCGAGCAGCGTGCGTCCCCGGACGAGCGCGATGCCGGTCTCGTCGCAGGAGGTCTCGATCCCAAGGACCAGGGGCCCATCGGTCATGCGCGCCTCCTGCGCATGATGAGGGCGTCGAGGCCAGGACCGTAATAGGAGGTGCGACGCGCTATGGCCTCGAAACCTTCCGACTCGTAGAGGGCGATGGCGGCTGCGTTGTCGGCACGCACCTCGAGGAGCACCTCCGAGCAGCCGGATCCCTCAGCGGTCGCGAGCAATCGCTCGAGCAGGTCACGGGCAAAGCCACGGCCGCGGTGGTCGGAGTCCACCGCGATCGTCTGGATATCCGCGATCGGCGGGCGCACCATCACTCCGCCGTACGCCGCGATCCGACCCGACTGCTCCATGACGAGATAGGCCCGGTCGTCCTGTGCCAGCTCCGACCAGAACTGCGCCGAAGACCAGGCTGTGTCCGGAAAGACGGACTCCTCGATAGCCATGACGGACGGGATATCCCACCAGCGCATTCGCCGGAGCTCAGTCGCGCTCATGCCGGCACCGCATCGGGTCGGCGCAGGTAGAGCGGCAGCGCGGGCAGCAGCCAGCGGCCCTCTGATGCCAGCGCAGCAAGGAGCGATGCCGTGGGCGCACCGGAGCCATCCGACGCGTCTTCGGGCCAATGCCGATCACCCGGAAGTGCCTCGCCCGCCTCCACGCGCTGAAGCACGAGGCGGGCAAGGTCCGCTGCGGCCGGCAGTGCCACTTCATCGACGCCGTCGACATCGCCGATGACGCGGCCCCGACGTGGGTAACCGGGATCCGGGAGGATGAGCGGACCCTCGACGCGGTGTAGCCCGACAGGGCCGGCTTCGCCGGTCCGCCGGGCCATCTCCGCGCGCAGCGCATCGTCGTACGCCGCCCACGCCACCTCAACACGACGCGAGCGCGTCACGACCGTGAAGGGACCCGCATCGCGCCCTGTCTGTCCGCGGGCGATGACATCGAGGGTCATGGCCCCGACTGCGGGGATGCCCAGCGCGTGGGCGGTCGCCCGTGCAAAGGTGACGCCCACACGGAGGCCGGTGAAGGGACCCGGGCCCACGCCTACGGCGATGAGATCAAGCTGGGCGGGTGGGGTGCCCGCTGCACTGAGCACCTCGCGCACAAGCCTCGGCAGCACCTCGGCATGGCGACGCGCATCGAGGTGGGACGCCTCCGCCAGCACTTCGCCCGACGACGAGACGACCGCGACAGTCGTGAGAGCTGTCGCGGTGTCCAGGGCGAGGACGGGCACGAGGACACCCTAGGCCGTCAGGAAGGATCTCCTGCGGGCTCAGGATCAACCAACGCCTCGACCGATGCGGGAGTCCACCGCGGTCCGTGACCGGCGACACGCGCCTCGCGCCCGTCGCCCGCGGGGACGAAAGCGATGTCCAATCGACTGTCCGAGAGGTGCTCCACTCGGCCAGCACCCCACTCCACCACGGTGACAGCACCCTCGACGTCAAGGTCGAGGTCATCGATCTCCGACGGGCTCCCGAGGCGATAGGCATCGACATGCAGGAGGTCGATGCCCCGACCGCCGGCAGGATGGCGGCGCGCGATGACAAAGGTGGGGCTCGTCACCGCACCGCGCACACCGAGACCCTCGCCGAGGCCGCGGGTGAACGTCGTCTTGCCTGCCCCGAGCTCACCCGTGAGCACGACGAGGTCACCCGCTCGGAGGTGACCTGCGACCCGACGCCCCCAGGATTGCGTGGACGCGCTGTCGTCCAGGTAGATGCGGTGCTCCGGCATCAGCTCACACGCTCAACGAGTGCCCGGAGGTGCTTGTTGACGTCGTCGACCGCCTCGAGCGTGAGCATGTGCCCCACTCCGGGCAGGATCACGAGCTCGGCAGACGGCGTGTGGCGCACGATTTCGTAGCTGTGACCGACCGGTGTCAGGAGATCGGAGTCGCCGACCATGACGAGGAGATCGCAGCGGTCCAGCACATGCAGCGCCTCCACCTTGTCATGGCCCTGCAGGGCAGGCAGGAGATCGGCGAGCACGTCGAAGGGAGTGCCGTTGATGAGATCGGCGACGATGCGCGTCCCGTCCGGCGGCACCGTCGACCCGAAGGCATACGCCCGCGTGATGAGCAGGCCCAGGTCGCTCGAGGAGCGACGCGCGCGCTCGATAAGCCCGGATACCGGCCCCTGAGACTCCAGGGCAGCACCGATCGAGGGCGCCACGCGATGCGCCAGGCGAGCAACAGGTCGCGGCAACCCGAGATCGACATCGGCAATGCCTCCGGCAGAGGTGGCCAGGAGCGCCACTCCCCGCACACGATCACCGAAGAGTTCCGGACGCTGATCCGCCAGCGCCATGATCGTCATGCCCCCCATGGAGTGCCCGACGAGCACCACCGGCCCCACCGGCGCCACCGCGTCGAGGACGCAACCGAGATCCGTGCCGAGTCGCTCGATGGTCGTGCCGGGTACGCCTCGCTGCGAGCCACCGTGCCCCCGCTGGTCCCAGAGCACCACGCGCGCCACCCCGCGTAGGGCCTCCCGCTGCCCCGGCCAGGAATCGAGTGACAGTCCGTAGCCGTGCGAGAAGATCACCGTCGGCGCACCGGGGGGTGCCTCATCGAGTTCCTCGACAACGTGAAGCGCAACACCGTCGTCGGTGATCACCTCATGCGTGATGCCACGAGGAGACTCGATACCGACAAACTCACGACCCTGCAGGCGTCGTGTCGCCAGACGTTCTGCCAGCGCACCGACTGCGACGCCGGCAGCGAGGACGCCGAGTGCGGCGAGGCCCTTCGCGCCCCTGCCCAGGTCGGCCATCCTCACCCCTCCACGTAGCGCCGCGGCACGCGCGATCCGAGGCGCGTGACGATCTCGTAACCGATGGTGTCATCCCACTCGGCCCAGTCCTGCGCCGTCGGCTCACCTGCGTGACCGGGACCCCAGACCGTGACCTCATCGCCCGCGATGACGGGCGCATCACCGACGTCGACCACCACCTGGTCCATCGAGACGCGCCCCACGATGGGTCGCTGCTCGCCCCTGATGAGCACGCGCGCCCCCCGCGCCGTGCGGGGTAGGCCATCGCCATAGCCGAGGGGGACGAGCGCGAGGGTGGTCTCGCGCGGCGCTCGCCAGGTGAGGTTGTAGGACACACCGTGACCTGCGGGCACCCGCTTGGTCGCCGCAACCTCGGCGCGCAACGTCATCACCGGGCGCAGGGGGCCCATATCGATAGCCGGGCCTGGCGCGACGCCGTACATCGCGATGCCGATCCGCACAAGGTCGTAGCGCGTCTCCGGACGCGAGAGAGCGGCTCCGCTCGAAGCAAGGTGCCGCACCTCCGGGTGTACGCCGACCCGCGCCGCCTCGGCGAGTGCGCGTTCGAAGGCAGTGACCTGCTCACTGGTCTCGGGAGCCTCGGGGATATCCGCACTCGCGAGATGTGACCAGATGCCGGCCACCTCGATGCCCGACGCTGCCGCAGCGGCCGCGAGCAAGTCAGGCCAGGTGTCGGGAGGGGATCCGCCGCGACCGAGCCCCGTGTCGATCTTGAGGTGCACGCGAGCCACGCGACCGGACTCCGCAGCAGCGGTGGCGACATCGCGCAGCATGCCCAGGCTGCCGACGCCGAGATCGACGCCTTCATCGACGCACCTCACGAGGTCCTGATCACCCGGTGAGTAGAGCCACGCGAGGATGCGTCCGGAGTCGCCGGCGTCGCGGAGTTGCACCGCTTCCGAAGGCAGGGCCACTCCAAGCCAGGTGACGCCCGCGGCGCGCGCGGCTCTCGCCACCTGGACAGCGCCGTGGCCGTAGGCATCAGCCTTGACGACGGCCATGCGCGCTACCTCGGGCCCGCCGCATGCCGGACCGAGGAGATAGTCGAGATTGGCTCGCAGCGCCACGAGGTCGATGATGGCTTCGGCGCGGGCGCCCATGTCAGGCCTCGCCGCCGCGACGCACCAGCCCGATGGCGTCGGGGATCGCCGCGATGATGTCGGGTGCTGTCACCGGTCGGCCGCCTTGGGCCGCCAGCCTCCCCGCCAGTCCGTGCACGCCCACCGCTGCCGCTGCAATCCGCGCTGCGTCGTCGATATCGACATCGCCGCGAGCGGCCGCTCCCGCGAGCAGCGCACCCATGAGCCCGGACAGCACATCGCCGCTGCCCGCCGTCCCGAGATCCGGCGTACCCCAGGTGTCGATGTACGCCGCGCCACTCGGCGATGCGATGACTGTGCCCGGGCCCTTGAGGACGACAACGGCTCCCAGCTCACGCGCAGCCTGGCGGGCACTCCCGAGACGGTCCTCGTCCTCCCCCGTGCCGATCGTGAAGCCCAGTGCCGCGAACTCTCCCTCGTGCGGAGTGAGCACGGTGGGGCGCTTCCGTGCCGACAGGGTGTCACTGGCCGGAGGCTGGCGCAGCATGCGCAGGGCATCGGCATCGACGACCACGGGTGCATCGACGCAAAGGACGTCGCGCAGCAGGGATCGACCGTCGACATCCAAGCCCAGACCCGGTCCCACCACCCATGCGTTCGTGCGGGTCACCGAGGCCGGCGCGTCCGCGGCAATCACCACGTCCCAGAACTCATCAACCAGTGCTTCGGCGAGTCCGTCACCTCGATCGAGGACATGCACCATCCCGACGTTGCCGTGTCGCGCACTGCCGGTCGCCATGAATGCAGCGCCGCGGTAGCGAGGGCTGCCTGCGGCGATGCCCACCACGCCCCGCGAGTACTTGTAGTCCGAGGGACCCGGCTCGGGCACCGAGTCAGCGAGGTCAAGCGGATCGAGCGCATGGAGGTCTGCTGAGGGAAGCGCATCATCGAGCCCGATGTCCACGACGAGGACAGCACCGGCGTGGTCACGGCCCGGTGCCAGCAGGAGGCCCGGCTTAAGGCAGCCGAAGGTCACGGTCGCGTCCGCATCGATGGCGGCGGCGGCATCGGCGACCGCGCCGGTGTCGGCATCCACACCCGAGGGGATGTCCACCGCGACGACAAGGGCGCCGGATTCGGCAACCAGAGTCGCGCAGCGGGCCGCCTCCGCGCGCAATGCACCACGACCGCCAATGCCGAGGATTCCGTCAAGGATCAGGTCAGCGCGCGCGATGGCCTGATCGGTCGCGGCCTGCGGGACGACAACCCCGCCTGCTTCGACGAACGCATGGAGGCCGCCCGCATGGCTGCGCTCACCAAGGACGACCGCATCGACGCGAGCACCGCGCCGCGCCAGTTGAGCCCCGGCGTAGAGCGCGTCTCCGCCGTTGTTGCCGCTGCCAATGAGGAGGACCACGCGCGCGCCGGCGATGCGCAGGCCGAGGTCGCGCATGAGGGTCGCGCACGCGTCCGCGAGACCGGTCGCGGCACGCTCCATCAGGGCCCCGTCGGGCAGACCTGCCATGACGGCTTCCTCAGCCGCACGCACCGTGGCGACGTCGTAGACGGGCCTCATGGGGATGCTCGCGCGCCTATTCGACGGTGACGGACTTGGCGAGGTTGCGCGGTTGGTCGACGTCGTGACCCTTCACCGTGGCCATCGCGCACGCGAAGACCTGCAGCGGCACCGTCGAGACAAGCGGCTGCATCAGCGTAGGAACTGCCGGGACCCGGAAGATCACGTCGGCGTAGGGGGTCACCGACTCGTCGCCCTCCTCCGCGATGACGATCGTGCGAGCGCCACGAGCGCGCACCTCCTGGATGTTGGAGATGATCTTGCCGTGTAGCGACGCGCGGCCGCGCGGTGACGGCACGATGCACACCACGGGCACGCCCTCCTCGATGAGGGCGATGGGACCGTGCTTGAGTTCGCCCGCAGCGAAGCCCTCGGCATGCATGTAGGCGAGCTCCTTGAGCTTGAGTGCGCCCTCCAGGGCGACGGGATAGCCGACATGGCGGCCGATGAAGAGCACCGAGGTCGCGTTAGCGAGCTCGCGAGCGAGCGCCTGGACTCCCTCGCTGGTGTCGAGGGTGAGATCCACCGCCTGAGGCATGTCACTCAGATCGGTGAGGACGCTGCGGATCTCGTCGCCGAACATGTTGCCGCGAACCTGCGCGAGGTAGAGGCCCACGAGATACGCGGCAACGATCTGCGTGAGGAAGGCCTTCGTGGACGCGACCGCGATCTCAGGGCCGGCGTAGGTATAGAGGACCGCGTCGCACTCACGCGGAATCGTCGACCCGACGGTGTTGCAGATGGCGAGGGCCTTCGACCCCTGCTCGCGCGCGTAGCGCAGGGCCATGAGCGTGTCCATCGTCTCGCCCGACTGGGAGATGGCGATGGTGAGCGTGCGCCCATCGACAATGGGGTCCCGGTAGCGGAACTCGCTGGCAAGCTCGACATCGACGGGGATACGTGTCCAATGCTCGATGGCGTATTTCGCCACCAGGCCGGCGTGGTACGCCGTGCCACAGGCGACGACGACGATCTTGTCGACCTCGCGCAAGTCCGCGTCAGTGAGCCTCATCTCGTCGAGGTGAAGCCGACCATCACGGCCAACCCGCCCGCGCAGCGAGTCAGCGACCGCCTTGGGCTGCTCGGCGATCTCCTTGAGCATGAAGAGGTCGTAGCCCCCCTTCTCGGCGGCGGCAGCGTCCCAGGTGACGGTGAAGGGCTTGGCCTCCACCGTCTGACCGTCGAAGTCGGTGATCACTACGGCGTCTCTCGAGATCTGCACGACCTGGTCCTGGCCGAGCTCGAGTGCTTCGCGCGTGTGAGAGACGAAGGCGGCGACATCGGAGGCGAGGAAGTTCTCACCCTGGCCCAGGCCGACGACAAGCGGGGAGTTGCGTCGTGCCGCCACGACGACGTCGACGTCATCGGCCACGACAGCCACCAGCGTGAAGGCGCCTTCAAGCTGCCTACAGGTGCGACGCATGGCTTCGGCCAGGTCACCTCCGCAGCGCGGCAGCTCGGCAGCCAGGAGGTGGGCCACGACCTCGGTATCGGTCTCCGATGTGAGTGCGACGCCGGCGGCGGTGAGCTCATCCCGCAGCTCCGCGAAGTTCTCGATGATGCCGTTATGGATGACGGCCACGGTGCCGTCCTCGCTCACATGCGGATGGGCGTTGGCATCCGTGGGACCCCCGTGCGTGGCCCAGCGAGTGTGGCCAATGCCGATGGTCGCCGCCTCGAGCGGATCCTCGCCCAGCAGGGACTCGAGATTGGCCAGCTTGCCGGCCTTCTTGCGAACATCGAGGCGATCGCCGGTGACGACAGCCACCCCCGCAGAGTCGTAGCCGCGATACTCCAGGCGCCGCAGGCCCTCGACGACTACCTCCAGTGCCTGCTTCTCACCGACGTAGCCCACGATGCCGCACATGGGCTCCAGGGTACGCGGCCCCGGCGGTGGAGTCGGGCTGCCGCTCTCAGCCGGGGCTCAGATGTCGGTCCCCCCGCGTAGCGTGGGG
>CAZLNF010000046.1:0-5641 GCA_964560885.1 uncultured Actinomyces sp.
CGCGAGGAAGACAGCGGGCATGAGGGCGTACGCGAAGCGAGGGGCCATGGAGCCACGGTACGGCGTCAGCCGCAGCGAGTCGCGGCGATACCCTGAAGGAGTGAGTCAGCCGACCCCCGAGGAGTCCACTCCCGAGGTCGACGACCGTCATCCCCTACGCGTGCTGCTCGGCGGCCCCTGGGGGGCTGTCGAATCCATGGCCCCGACCGTGCTCTTCGTCCTGGCGTACTTCGCCTCGGGCAACAGCCTCGTCGTCGCCGTCGGTGTCGCCCTCGGGGTCGCGCTCGTGCTCGCCGGCATCAAGCTGGCGCGGCACGAGAAGCCCGTCCGCGTCCTTTCGGGCCTGCTCGGGGTCGCGATCGCGGCGCTCTTCGCGGCGTACCAGGACGATCCACTGGGGTTCTTCGAGATCCGGGTCCTCGCCAACATCCTCAGCGCCCTGGCATTCGCCGTCTCGATCCTCGTGAGGCGACCCCTCATGGGCGTCATCATCGGTCCGATCATGGGCACCGGGATGCGCTGGCGCCAAGATCCGGATCTGCTCAAGGCCTACTCACGGGTGACGTGGCTGTGGGCGATCCTCAGCCTGGTCCGGGCCGCGATCCAGATCCCGCTCATCCAAGCCGGCCAGCTCGGCTGGCTCGGAGCGACGCCATTCCTCTTCTACGGTCTCGTCGCGATCACCATCGCGGCGTCGTGGTGGGTCATTAAGCGCACCCTGCCCGCGGATCACCCCGGAATCCGTCAGCCCCGCACTCCCGCCAGCGCTTAGTGCGCCTGACAGGTCGGGCACCAGTAGAGGTTGCGCCCAGCCATGTCGGACCACGCCACCTCCGCGCCGCACACCAGGCACTCCCTGCCCTCGCGGCGATAGACGTAGACCTCTCCCCCGTGCCGGTCGCGACGCCGCGGTCGGCCCATCGCGCGAGGCGAGTGCTCTTCGCGGATGGTGTCGATGCGGCCCTTGCGCACGCCATCGCGCATGAGCTCGACCAGGTCGGCCCACATGACGATGAACTCCTCGCGACTCACATCCCGCCCGGGGCGATAGGGGTCGATTCCTGCGCGATAGAGCGCCTCGGCTCGGTAGATATTGCCCACGCCCGCGAAGACCGACTGGTCCATCAAGAGCGTGCCAATCGGTGCCCGGCTGCGATGCACGCGCTTCCACGCGCGCTCGGGATCAGCGTCCTTGCGAATCGGGTCGGGGCCGATGCGCTCCGCGAGCGCCGCCACCTGGTCGGGCGTGATCACTTCGCATGCCGTGGGCCCACGCAGGTCGGCGTAGGACGTCTCGCCCACCAGCCGCAGCCGCACCTGGCCGACGGGCTCGGGCACCGGTGCCTTGCCGAAGGCCCACTTGCCGTAGAGACCGAGGTGCACGTGCAAGGTGCGGTCGTCATCGAAGTCGACGAGCAGGTGCTTCCCCAGCGCATCCGCCTTGCGGATCGTGGCTCCGTCAAGGAGGGCCGCGCCGTCCGCGAAGCGCCCCTGCGGGCTGCTCACCTCGAGGGCCTCGCCCTTGAAGGCCCGGCTGATGCGGCGAGCCTGGCGGTGGACGACGTGACCTTCGGGCATGGGCCGTGAGTCTGCCACCGGTCTGGCACGATCGCAGCGTGCGCGTCGCCGGGGTCGATGGCCGCCGTGGCGGCTGGGTCGTGGCGATCGTCGACATCTCGGGGGCGCCTCGTCTGGAGTCGCTGGAGTACGTCGCCCCACTCGCGCCGACCCTGGACGCAGACCTCAGCGTCGTCGCCATCGACATGCCCATTGGCCTGTCGGATAGCGGACCGCGTGAGTGTGACGTCGCTGCACGCAAACTGCTGCAGCCGCATGGCACGCGCGTGTTCCCCGCTCCCCCGCGCGTGGCGGTCGCTCACATCAATGACTACGAGGCGGCGTGCCGAGCCTCAATAGCCTCCACGGGCAAGTCCCTGTCGAAGCAGACGTGGAATCTCCTCCGCTCGATCGCGGAGGTGGATGCGCTGGCCGATGACCCGCGCCTCGTCGAGTGCCATCCGGAGCTCGCCTTCGCACTCATGCAGGGCCACCCGGTCGATGAGCGCAAGAAGACTCCGGAGGGCCGTGCCCGCAGACTCGACCTGCTGCGCCGGTGGCTGCCCGACCTCGGCGACCCGGCGTACGGAGACGACGGCCTCGATGCCCTCGCCTGCGCGTGGTCAGCTGCGCGGATCGCCCGCAGCGAGGCGCTCACGCTCCCGGCCGGCGAGATTCCCGTCGACGATGCCGGCCGACCGATGCGGATCTGCGCCTAGTCGAAGGACGGGTCGGCGGTGCGGGTGCGCTTGAGTTCGAAGAAGCCCGGCGTGCCCGCGACCAGCAAGGTGCCGTCCCAGAGTCGCCCGGCGGCATCGCCCTTCGGTGCCGGCGTGACGACCGGACCGAAGAACGCCACGCGCTCGCCATCAGGACCGGGCACCGCGATCACCGGAGTGCCGACGTCCTGGCCGACGAGGCCGATCCCCTCGGCATGGCTCGCGCGCAACTCCTCATCGAAGTCCGTCGAGGTGCCTGCGGCGACGAGTGACTCGGGCAGCCCGAGTGCCGCGACCGATTCCGCGACGGCGGTCTCATAGTCCTTGCCACCGGGGTGAATGCGCGTGCCGATCTCGGTGTAGAGCTGGCCGACGACGTCATCGCCGTAGTCGCGCTGCGCCGCGATGATTGTGCGCACGGGGCCCCATGCCTTGAGCATCAGCTCGCGGTACTCCTCGGGGACCTCATTGCCCTCGTTGAGCACCGCCAGCGACATGACGTGCCAGCGCACCTGCACCGGACGAACCTTCTCGACCTCGAGCATCCAGCGCGAGGTCATCCAGGCCCAGGGGCAGATGGGATCGAACCAGAAGTCCACGGGGGTGGGGGCCGGTGTCGTCATGCGGCGAAGGTACTCCCGCCCCTGCCTGAGGGGTCTGCCAGGATGACGCCGTGAGCGAAAACGTGACCCGTGCAGAGGCCGCCGAGCGCAGCCAGTTGATCTCCGTCGACGGCTACGACGTCGATCTTGACCTCACCACCGGCGAGCATCACTTCGCGTCGACGACGACCGTGGCCTTCCGTTCTCAGCAGGCCGGTGCGTCGACCTGGATCGATCTCATCGCCCCCGAGGTGCTCTCGGTCAACCTCAATGGGCGCGAGCTCGTGCCCGACGACGTCTTCGACGGCAATCGCATCCGCCTCGACGACCTCGAGCCGGAGAATGTCCTCATCGTGCGTGCGCGCTGCGCCTTCATGCGCACGGGCGAGGGTCTGCATCGCTTCGTCGATCCCGTCGATGACGAGGTCTATCTCTACACGCAGTTCGAGTCCGCGGACGCCCGTCGGATGTACGCATGCTTCGAGCAGCCCGACCTCAAGGCGCCTTTCACCCTGCATGTGCGCGCACCTCAGCACTGGGTGGTCGTGAGCAACGCCCCCGAGCCCGCGCAGGTCTCCCTCGGTGACGGCACGACCCGTTGGGACTTCCCCCCCACTCCCCCGATCTCGACGTACATCACCGCTCTCGTCGCCGGCCCTTACTACTCCGTCCACGACGTGTACGACGGACCGCACGGCAGCTACCCGCTGCGCCTCTTCTGCCGCAAGTCCCTGGGGGAGTTCCTCGACCCTGACGACATCTTCCTGCTCACGAAGCAGGGGTTCGCCTTCTTCGAGGAGGAGTTCGGGGTCCCCTATCCCTTCGTGAAGTACGACCAGCTCTTCGTGCCGGAATTCAATGCCGGAGCGATGGAGAACGCCGCGTGCGTGACCTTCCTCGAGGACATGGTCTTCCGCTCGCGCGTGACCGATGCCGCCTACGAGCAGCGCGCCAACACGATCCTGCACGAGATGGCGCACATGTGGTTCGGCGACCTGGTCACCATGAAGTGGTGGGACGACCTGTGGCTCAACGAGTCCTTTGCGGAGTGGGCCGCCCACCACGCCAACGTCAATGCCACGCGCTACACCGATGCGTGGACCACCTTCTCCAACCAGCGCAAGGCATGGGCCTACCGCCAGGACCAGCTGCCCTCGACCCACCCCATCGCTGCGGACATGGTCGATCTCGACGCGGTGCGCGTGAACTTCGACGGCATCACCTACGCCAAGGGCGCATCCGCACTACGGCAGCTTGTCGCCTGGGTCGGCGAGGACAACTTCCGCAAGGGCATCAACGCCTACTTCACCAAGCACGCGTGGGGCAACACCGAGCTGCCTGACCTGCTGAGTGAGCTCGAGGCCGCCTCGGGCCGCGACCTGTCGGGCTGGACCGCGGAGTGGCTGCAGACGAGCGGCGTCAACCTCATGCGCGCGGATCTCGATCTCGCCGACGACGGCACCTACCGCTCCGTGGCGATCCTCCAGGAGCCGCCGGCCATGCCCGAGGGGGTCGCTCCCACCCTGCGCTCCCATCGGATGGCCCTCGGCCTCTACGACCTCACCGATGCCGGGCTGGTGCGGCGCGACCGCATCGAGCTCGATGTCGTCGGCCCGCGCACCGAGGTGCCTGAGTTGGCCGGCGCGAAGCAGGCAGACCTCCTGCTGCTCAATGACGATGACCTCACCTTCACCAAGGTGCGCCTCGACGACCGCTCCTGGCGCACCGCCGTCGCACACGTCGGCGACCTCGTCGACTCGATGCCCCGCGCGCTCGTGTGGGGCGCGGCGTGGGACATGGTGCGCGATGCAGAGGTGTCGACCGGCGATTACGTCGACCTCGTGATCGCGGGCCTGCCTCGCGAGACCGACATCGGCGTCGTGCAGCAGACCCTGCGCCAGGTGAAGACCGCCGTCGATCTCTTCGCGACACCCGAGCATCGACCGGCGTACGTCGCCCAGCTTGCGGCGACCCTCGGCGGCCTCATGCGGGCCGCGGCTCCCGGGTCGGACCATCAGCTCGCCTTCGTCCGCGCTTTCACCTCGCTCGCGACGAGCGAGGCCGATCTCGACACCGTGGCCGGACTCCTGGACGGATCTGTCGTGCTCGAGGGCCTCGCCGTCGATGCCGACCTGCGCTGGAGCCTGCTGCAGCGTCTCGCGGCCACTGGACGCATTGAGCTCGATGCCATCGAGGCTGAGCTCTCGCGCGATGACACGGCCACCGGCCGTCGCCAGGCGGCCGTTGCGCGCGCGGCACGACCGTCACTCGAAGCCAAGGACCTCGCCTGGGCGGAGATGATGGAGCGCACCGACCTGCCCAATGCGATTCTCGAGGCCACCATCGCGGGCTTCGTCCAACCCGACCAGGTCGACGTGCTCTCCCACTTCCGGCAGCGATTCTTCGACGAGATCGTGCGCGCTTGGGACGCCCAGACCATGGAGATGGGTCAGTCTCTCGCCATGGGGCTCTACCCGAGCCTCGTCGTCGAGGCCAAGACCGTGCGCGAGACCGACACATTCCTCGCCCGCGACGACATCAATCCTGCCCTGCGCAGGCTCGTCGTCGAAGGCCGCGATGGAGTGAGTCGCTCCCTGCGGGCCCGCGCCGCCGACGTCTAGGACTCTTCGCCGACTGCGCAGAGGGGGCTTACGGCTGGTCGAGCTCTCTGCGACCTGCCTTACGGCTGGTCGAACTCTCTGCGACCTGCCTTACGGCTGGTCGATGTGCTCGACGCGCATGCGGCGAGCCTGCTCACCGAGC
>CAZLNF010000046.1:5741-11639 GCA_964560885.1 uncultured Actinomyces sp.
GCCTTACGGCTGGTCGATGTGCTCGACGCGCATGCGGCGAGCCTGCTCACCGAGCACCGCGAGCCCGTCGCGCAGACCGCCCATTGTGTCGCCGGTCGTGAAGGAACTCGTCATCGACAGCGCCGCAAGCCCACAGGCACGGTCATCGAGGGGGATGCGCGCAAGACGGCCGGTGACGATCTCCAGCTGTCGCGCCGCGGGGTCCACCGCGACCAGCACGCTGCGGTCGGGATCAGCGAGACGCTGCAGCAGGACTTCCGCCCCTGCGCGCTCGCCCTCCCAGGCGCCGATGTAGGCGCTGAAGGTCAGCCCCGACTGCCGCTCGGCATGCTCGAGCAGGCGCTGCACCTCCGCGCGCTGCGCGGGCGTGAGATCACCAGCGGGCACTGGCCCCACCCCTCTCCTCGTGGTCGGTCGGTCCGCCGGGTGTGATCATGCCTGGCCCGCTCGGGGCCGCCATCGTGCCCGCGGGGCTCGACATCCATAGCGGCTCTGCCGAGGCTGAGCCTTCGCTCGATCCCGAGCGCCCCTTGACCCAGCCGGGGGCGTAGACCGCGATCACGATGATGATGATCGACAGGGCAGGGATGCCGACGAAGAGGACCAAGGCCTCGAGCGGGGTGTAGCCGGGCCCGGGATCATCGCCGTCGTAGACGACGCCGCTCTGCGCAGCGGCAGGGCCGGCAGAGGCGATCGAGGTGGCCGCAAGGACGACCGCGGAGGCAGCCGAGGCAAGCAGGGAGCGCATGACGTCAGCCTAGGGGAGCGCCCTCACGGCAGCTCTGCGTGGGCCGGGCCGCACGGTCGCGACGATGTCCTCCAGGAGGCTGGCGCCCGCCAGATCCTCCAGGGCGATGGCCTTCCCCGACCGATCCGCGAGCGGCACGCGCCAGTTGGGGTACTCCTGGTCCGTGCCTGGCTGATTCTGTGCGCGCACATCGCCCACGAGGTCTGGAAGGGCGATACCGACGAGTCGCGCGGGCGAGGCGGCCACGATGCGATGCAGGGCCGTGACACGCGCGTCGATGCTCGAGTCGACATCGTCGAGCCATCCGCGCGACACGGCGAGATCAAGCCATTCGCGCGTCGCTGCCTCATCAGCCGCGTGCTCATCCTCGCGCGCGCGTGACAGCAGATCGAGTTCGGCCCGAATACGCACGTGCTCGCCCGCGAGATAGCCGGCGGTCGGCGGCAGGTCGTGCACCGTGACACTTGCAAGTGCGTCGGCACGCCACTGCTCTGGCTCCTTCAGCACGCCTCCTGCCCAGCGCTCAAACCACAGGATCGACGTCCCGAGGATCCCGCGCGCCTGCAGGAATTCCTCGACGCGCGGCTCGACGGTCCCGAGGTCCTCGCCAATGACGAGTGCGCCCGCGCGCTCAGCTTCGAGAGCGAGGATCCCCACCAACGCCTCGTGATCGAAGGTGACGTAGGCACCCTCGGCAGCAGGCGCCCCGTCGGGAATCCACCACTGGCGGAAGAGCCCGAGGATGTGGTCGACGCGGATGCCCCCCGAGTGCCGGAGCATGGTGCGCAGCATGTCGCGGTAGGGCACGAAGGCCGCATCGGCGAGCGCATCGGGCAGCCACGGAGGTTGCGCCCAGTCCTGGCCGAGCTGGTTGTACATATCGGGAGGGCAGCCGACCGAGACTCCGGATGCGAGCACATCCTGCAGCCCCCACGCATCGGCACCGTCGCGGGCGACCCCGACGGCGAGGTCGTGGATGATCCCCGCGCGCATGCCGACATCCATGGCCGACTCCTGCGCCTGCTCCATCTGCTCGTCGAGGATCCACTGCATCCACAGGTGCCGCTCGATGCGATCGGAGTTCTTCGCGCGCCACAGGGCGACTTCCTCAGACGAGGGATGGCGCAAGCCCTCGGGCCATTCGCCCCACACGGGGCCGTACTCCTCCGCCAGAGCGCACCAGGTGGCGAAGTCGATCAGACCCGTGCCCTCGCTCTCGACGTAGGCGTCGTATCGCGCCTGGCGCCCGGGCGTGAGCGGCACGCTGCGCACGATGTCGAGGGCGGCCGACTTGGCGAGCCAGACCGCATCACGGTCGAGCAGGGAGTTGCTCAGCTTGCGCAGCGGCTTGCCGAGGCGCCGCACCGCCTTGCGATCGGCCCCGCTGAGGTAGGCGTACTCCGGGATCTCCTCGATGCGCAGGTAGATGGGGTTGGGGAATCGGCGCGTCGCTGGCAGGTAGGGAGAGGGGGTCATCGGCACGATCGGGGCCGCGGAGTGCAGGGGGTTGACCAGCAGGAAGTCGGCACCGAGGTCGTGCCCCGACCATGCCGTGAGATCCGCCAGGTCCGCGAGGTCACCGATCCCCCACGATCGCCGCGAGCGCACCGAGTAGATCTGGGCCATGAGACCCCAGAGGCGCTCGCCTGACGCAAGGGCCGGCGGCTGCAATCGCTCTGGAGTGACGATGAGCGTCGACTCGCTGACGTCTTCGTCGCCCAGGTCGTCGTGAGTGCGCGCCTTGATCACATGCCAGCCGAGGGGGATGTCGGCGGGCACGACGAAGGTCGCCTCGCCCATGAGTCGCCCGTCTACCTCTCGCGGGTCCACCCAGCGATCGCTCTGCACGGGTTCGACCACGCCCCCGTCCTCGAGCTCGATCCAGACGCGCACCGAGGACCCGTGCGGCACGTGGACCCAGATGTGGGCGTATCTCCCGCGGATCGCGACGACGACAGGGGGCAAGGTCCTGCGCCATTCGCGCAGTTCGCGCTCGGCGAGGCTCGCGTAGATTGTCGTCGCATCGGTCGGGTTAGCGCCGAGAGCGCGCAGCACGCCGGCGATCGCCTCATCCGACGAGCGCTGGAGCACACCCGCCTGGTCCCAGTACTCGACCGCGACCCCGTAGGCGCGAGCAAGATCCTCCAAGCCGGGCTCGGCCGTCACCACATCTCCGGATGTCGCCCCAGCCAGGGTCGCGCCTGCTCGAGCTGCGCCGCGAGCGAAATCAGCGTGACCTCGTCGTAGGGGCGCCCCACGAGCTGGACGCCGATAGGCAAACCGGCCTCATTCCAGTGCAGCGGCACGGACATAGCCGGCTGGCCCGTGAGATTGAAGATCGCCGTGAAGGGCGTGAAGGCCTTCTGCCGCGCGAAGTCCTGCGCCGGGTCGCCACCGTCCGTGAAGTGACCGATCGGCACCGGTGGTTGCGCGAGCGTCGGGGTGAGCAGGACGTCGTACGCCGCAGTCGCGTTGATGGCGCCCCGCGCGAGCACGCGCGCGAAGGAGACGGCGCCCGCGAGGTCGATGCCGCTCGCCTGGGCTCCGCGTTCGCGGAGATAGCGCGTGAGTGGCTGCAGGAGTTCGACCTTGTCCGGCTCCACCGGCGTGAGCTGGGAGAGGACCGACCAGATCGTTTCGAAGGCGGGCACGATGAGGTCCGGCACCGGAGGCGCGATGTCCTCGACGACGTGACCGAGTTGCTCCAGGAGGGCAGACGTGGACTCGTAGGCATCCAGGCAGTCGGGATGCACTTCCACGTCGGCGATCACGGGGGTGGCGAAGCGACCGATGCGCAAGACACCCGGCTCGCGCCCGGCTGCACGGAGGAAGGTCTCGCCGACGGGAAGCCCTGGCGCCGGGTAGGGGTCGTCGGGGAAGGCTCCTGCCATCACGTCGAGCAGGGCGGCGGCGTCGCGGACGGTGCGCGCGATAGGGCCACTCACCGGGAACTCCCCGACCGGGTCGCGCAGGGGGCCATTGGAAATGCGACCTCGCGCGGTCTTGATCCCCACCAGCCCGCAGACGCTTGCCGGGATGCGGATGGACCCGCCCCCATCGGAGCCGTGCGCGGCTGCGGCGAGGCCCGCGGCCACCGCGGCCGCCGCACCGCCGCTGGAGCCTCCCGCTGAACGCGTGAGATCCCATGGCGTGCGCGAGGGCGGCGCGACGGAGTTCTCCGTGTAGCAGGGGAGGCCGAACTCCGGTGTGTTGGTCTTGCCCGTCATGACGAGGTTGCCCTGCTTCATGCGCTGGACGACGTTGTCGTCGCCGAAGGGCGTGATGTCGTAGGCAAGTGAGCCCAGGGTGCAGCGCACTCCGGCCTGGAAGTTGAGGTCCTTGACGGGGATGACGACTCCGTGAAGCACCGGGAGATCGCTGCGATCCGCGATATCGCGGACCTCCTCATCGGCGGCGCGCGCCTGCTCAAGGGCGATCTCCGGCGTAATCGTGATGAAGGCCCCGACGGTGTCGTTGAGCGCCTCGGTCCGCGCGAGGTAATGCTCGGCGAGTTCGACGGAGGAGATCTCGCCGGTGCGGATCGCAGCTGCCTGCTCGAGGGCGGTGAGGTCATGGAGTGAGGTCACGCGCCTGAGCCTAGGTCTCCGGCCGCTCCCCCACATCACGTCTGCCGACAGCAGGGGGAAATCCAGGAGCGGGAAATCCTGCGACTAGGGTCGGAGGATGCCTGACTATCCCCGCGCCGAGCGCCTCGATCTGGTCGACGACCTGCATGGCCGGGCCGTCCCCGACCCCTACCGCTGGCTCGAGAACGGCGAGGACCCGCGCAGCACCGCCTGGCGAGACGAGCAGGACGCCCTGATGGCGGCGGAGCGTGCGGAGTGGACGATGCACGATCGTTTCGCCGAGCGGATTGCCGAGCTCATGGGTGCCGGATCGATCTCACCGCCCTACATCCGCGGTGATTGGACCTTCTCCACCCGACGCGAGCCCGGGCAGCAATTCCCAGTGCTCTACGTCCGCGGTGCCGACGGCATCGAGCGCGCTCTCTTCGATCCCATCACCATCGATCCCACCGGCGTCACGACGATGGACTCCTGGCAGCCGAGCAAGGAGGGCGACCGCGTCGCCGTGCAGTACTCCATCGGCGGCGACGAGGAGTCGATTCTGACGGTCATCGACACCGCGACCGGCGAGCGCATCGAGGACGGCATCGACCGGTGCCGCTACTCCCCCGTGGCGTGGCTGCCCGGTGGGGAGCGCTACTACTACGTGCGCCGGCTCGCACCCGAGCTGCTGCCCGAGACGGAGCAGAAGTTCCACCGCCGCGTCTACCTGCATACGGTCGGAGAGGATCCCGACAACGACGTGCTCGTCTTCGGCGCTGGCATGACGATGACCAACTACTACGGCGTCGAGGTGAGTCGCGACGGGCGCTGGCTGCAGGTCTCCGCATCAGAGGGCACCGAGCCGCGCAACGACCTGTGGATCGCCGATCTCGACGCATCGCCGCCGGAGTCTCCGGCGTTCCGGCTCGTGCAGGGCGATGTCGACGCACAGACGAGCATCCACGTCGGACGCAACGGCCTCTTCTACATCTTCACTGACCGCGAGGCTCCTCGCGGTCAACTCCTCGTGAGCGCACCCGAGCATCTCTGGGACGAGCCCTGGCGCGCGCTCCTCCCCGAGGAGCCCGACTCCGTGCTCGATGGCTACGTCATCCTCGATGGCCCCGAGATGATGCGGCCCGTGCTGCTCGTCAGCCGCACGCGTCACGTCGTGAGCGAGCTCAGCGTGCACGACCTCGACACCGGCGCGCTCATCCGCACGATTCCGCTGCTGGGCGCAGGCACCATCGGCGGCCCCGTGGAGCGTCCGGACGGCGGTCCCGTCGCCTGGCTCGTCTACACCGATCACACCACCGTGCCCGCGATCTACTCCTTCGACGGCCGCACCGAGGAGCTCTCGCTCTACGCCGAGCCGCCCGGTGTCGTCGACGTGCCACCGGTGCACTCACGCCAGGTGACCTACACCTCGAAGGACGGCACCGAGATCCGGATGTTCATCCTGTCGCCCGAGGCAGAGCCTGACCGCCCGCGTCCCGCGGTGCTCTACGGCTACGGCGGCTTCGGCATCCCGCTGTCCCCCGGCTACTCCGCGTCGATCCTGTCGTGGGTCGAGGCCGGCGG
>CAZLNF010000047.1:0-11539 GCA_964560885.1 uncultured Actinomyces sp.
AGGGGGCGCTCATCCGATCGGTGACCACGCCCACGCCGCCGAAGTCCTTGACCACGTCGCCATCGAGGGAGCGGTCATCGAAGAAGAGCTGGTAGCGCAGACCCGAGCATCCACCGGGCTGCACTGCGATGCGCAGCGTCAGGTCGTCGCGGCCTTCGGCCTCAAGCAGGGCCTTGACCTTCGAGGCAGCTGTCTCGGTCAGGACGATGCCGTCAGTCGTCGTGGTCTCCGCGGTCATGGTGCTCCTCCTCGATCGATGCTCTCCGGACAGGTGAGCCAACGCTGGCCGAGCCGGAGTCATTCCAGCATGGCACACCCTCGTGCAGGAGACCAGGCGGCGGGACCGCGCCCCAATGCAAAGACCCTCGCCCGACCACGGCTTCAGTGGGACCACTGGCCGGCTACCCGAGCGGCGCGATCGGCCAGGGCCCGGGCAGCATCAGCCGAGGTGGCTGGCAGCGTGCCATCCGCATGGGTCGCATGAGCCTCGGTCACACCCAGCGCGACGTACTCTCGCTTGCCCACCTCGACCCGACCGGCCAGGACGACCACCGGGCGCCCCTGATCGAGAGCGGCTGCCGCTACACCGCTGACGACCTTGCCCCTCAGCGACTGCCAGTCGAAGCAGCCCTCGCCCGTGACGACCAGGTCGCTCGCTCCAATGGCTGCCTCCATGCCGACGATCTGCATCACCGTCTCGATGCCGGGCACGCGCTGCGCACCGAGGAGCATCAGCCCGTAGCCGAGTCCGCCGCCTGCGCCAGCACCGAGCGCGACCGCGGGATCCTTGCCGTCTGCCTGCCGCCCGATCGCGCGCGAGTACGACGTCAGGGCTGCTTCGAGTTCCTCGACCGCCGCGTCGTCCGCGCCCTTCTGGGCAGCGAAGCCACGCGCGGCACCCCGCGCGCCGAGCAGCGGCGAGTCCACATCGCTCGCCGCGACGATCTCGACGTCGCCGACGCGTGCGCGCGCGGGGGCTAGATCGACGGTGGCGGCGCGAGCGAGCGCTGCTCCACCCGCATCAAGCGGGACGGGCACACCTGCGGCGTCACGTGCGGTCGCACCGAGCGCCGCGAGCAAGCCCGCGCCACCATCGGACGAAGCCGTCCCGCCGAGACCCACGACGATCTTGCGGGCACCCGAATCGATCGCCGCGGCGATGAGTTGGCCCACGCCGTACGACGTAGCCGCGCGGGCGTCACGGCGGTCCGGATGGACAAGGGCAAGCCCGCAGCCGTGAGCGGATTCGACGTAGCCCGTGTCGCCCAGCATGAGAACCATGCCGATGGCGGTCTCCCCCAGCGGCCCGCGCACTCCCACCGGAGCGATGTCGCCTCCGAGCACCGTCGACACCGCGCTGACGAAGCCGGGACCCCCGTCGGACATGGGGATGAGCGTGAGGACGTCGTCGGGGGCACGCGAACGCCATCCCGCGGCGATCGCCGCGGCGGCCTCGACGGCGGACAGGGTCCCCTTGAAGTCGTCGGGGGCGATGAGCACGCGCACGGTGCGACGCTATCCGCCCGGGTGCCGTCCGGCAGCACGGTGAGACAATGAACGAATGGCGTTCACCGAGCCCGCGCCCACGCCGCTCGCCCTGCTGCTCCTAGGGCACGGAGCGGATCCCGAGAGCGAGCGCGGCGTGGAGTGCCCCGGTGACCTCCCGCCGGCGAGTGATCCCGATCTCGTCGCGCGCGCTGCCGCCGCGAAGGCAGCGCTCGGGGACCGGCTCTACGTCCTCGGCCACCACTATCAGCGTGACGAGGTCATCCAGTTCGCCGACACCACTGGGGATTCGTTCAAGCTGTCACAGCAGGCGGCCGCTCACCCCGAAGCCGAATTCATCGTCTTCTGCGGCGTGCACTTCATGGCGGAGAGCGCCGACATCCTCACCGCTGATCACCAGCGGGTGATCCTCCCGGATCTCGCCGCGGGCTGCTCGATGGCCGACATGGCGGCGATTCACCAGGTGGATGCCGCATGGGCTGCCATCACCGAGGCCGGTCTTGCGGACTCGACCATCCCGATCACCTATATGAATTCGGCCGCTGACATCAAGGCCTTCACGGGGCGTAATGGCGGGTCGATTTGCACATCGAGTAACGCCAAGAGATCACTGGAGTGGGCCTTCGAGCGCGGTGAGCGCGTCATCTTCCTGCCCGACCAGCACCTCGGCCGCAACACCGCCGTGCGCGATCTGGGCATGTCCCTCGATGACTGCGTGGTGTGGGACCCGCACCGGCCAACCCTCACGGCCGAGCAGTTGCGCGACGCTCGCATGATCCTGTGGCGTGGACACTGCTCGGTGCACGGTCGCTTCACGGCCGAGAGCGTCGCCGACGTGCGTCAGCGCGTGCCCGGCGTGCAGGTGCTGGTCCATCCCGAGTGCACTTACGAGGTCGTGGAGAGCGCCGATCTCGTCGGCTCCACGGAGTTCATCATCAAGACGCTGGAGGAGGCACCTGCCGGCAGCGCGTGGGCGATCGGCACCGAGCTCAACCTCGTGCGCCGCCTCGCACTGCGCCATCCCGACAAGACGGTCGTCTTCTTGGATAAGGACGTCTGCTTCTGCTCGACGATGAACCGCATCGACCTCCCCCACCTGGTCTGGTCCCTGGAGAATCTCGTGGAGGGTCGCGTCGTCAACCAGATCACTGTCGACGAGGACACCGCACACTGGGCGCGCGTCGCCCTGGACCGCATGCTCGCCCTCCCCGGCGTCGGCGCCAAGGACTAGGGAGCGAGGCCGGGGGCGTCCCAGACGGGGAACCACCTGCTGAGGTCCATCTCCCACGGCAGCTCCCCCCGGAGCAGGTCGCGCACCTGCAACTCCATCACGGAGTCCCTGCGCTCCCCCTCGGCGGGAACGAAGGGATAGAAGGTCCCGCGCTTGTACAGGTAGATGAGCGCAAGCGTCACGCCGCGAGGATCGCGGAACGGCACGATCGAGCACAGCAGCTGGGGGCCGAAGCCACTGTCCGCCAACGTGGCGTTGACCGCGTGCAGGTCCGTCACGACGACACCCACGTCGGGAGGATCGGTGGTCACGACGATCCAGGTGTATCCGTAGTGGTCCTCCACGACCTTCACCGGAGGGCCACCGTCAGCATCGAGCAGGGCGCGCACCTCGGCCTCGATGTCGGCGAAGGCGCGGCCCTCGACCGATCGGAAGGCGACGGCACCCTGTCCCGTCGAGAGGAAGTCCATCGAGACCTGCAGCGTGACGGCCGCCGACGGGATGGCAAAGAGCGCATCGAGGTTGGGGCGCGCGGGCTTGCGGCGCCCCATGAGCCCATCGAGGAAGCCCACTAGCGCTGGCCCATCTCCGCCGCGATGCGCGCGAGCTGCTCCAGCCGCTTCTGCAGCGGTGGGTGCGTCGACATGAGCGACTCGAGGCCGAATCCTCCGCCGCCCCGGCCCTTGGAGAAGGCCGGCACGAAGGCGAAGGCCTGGACCGGTTCCATCTGGCGCAGATCACGCGTGGGAATGCTGGCCATGTCACCGGTGACCTTCTGCAGCGCGGTGGCCAGCGCGGTGGGCTTGCCCGTGATCAAGGCGGCTCCGCGATCTGCACCCAGCTCGCGATAGCGAGATAGGGCGTTGATGAGGAGATAGGAAATCAGATAAACGAGCACGCTCACGATCATGACCGCGAAGAAGACCAGGGCGGTGTTTTGATCGCGGCGGTCGCGCATCATCGATCCCCACATCGCCGAGCGCACCATGAAGCCCGCAAGGATCGCGCTGAAGGACGCAATCGTCATTACCGTGACGTCCTTGTGTGCGACATGCGACAGCTCATGCGCAAGCACGCCCTCGAGTTCGTCGCGGTCGAGTCTGCGCAGCAAGCCCGTGGTCACCACGATCACCGAGCGCTTGGCAGTGCGGCCGGTCGCGAAGGCATTGGGTGCGTCATTGTCGGCGATCGCGATGCGTGGCTTCTCCATGTCGGCCATCGCGCACAGGCGGTCGACCATTCCGTGCAACTGGGGAGCCTGCTCGGGCGTCACCACGTGAGCCTTCATCGCACCCATGGCCAGGGAGTCCGAGAACCACCACTGACCGAGGAGCAACGCCGCGCTGATGCCGAGCACCCAGATGGCGCTGACACCGAGGGCGAACATCACGGCGGCGAGGATGACGTAGAGCAGGCCGAGTCCGAACATCGTCCCGAACATGCGGGCCGTGAGACCCCGATCAGTGCCGTATCGCGTGCGCGCCATATCGAGTGGTCTGGCCCCCTTAAGCCTTGTCGCCCTCGATCGCGGCCGGATTGCCACCCGAGCCGAGTTCGAGGCGCATCCGCGCAAGCTCGTCGTCGACCTGGCTCTGGCTCGCCATCCGCTCGAGCTCGAGCGTGAGGTTGTCCTTGCCGGTGCTCGAGACATCCTCGAGCGCCCCGGAGGCCACGAGTTCGTCGATGGCCCCGGCGCGCGCCTGCATCTGGGCCGTCTTGTCCTCTGCCCGCTGCACAGCGAGGCCGACATCACCCAGCTCGCTGGAGATTCCGGCGAATGCCTCATTGATCTTGGTCTGCGCCTCGGCCGCGGAGTAGGTGGCCTTGATGGTCTCCTTCTTCGTGCGGAAGGCATCGACCTTGGCCTGGAGCTGCTGCGACGCGACGATGAGCTTCTCCTCCTGGTCCTGCAACTGGGCGAGCTGCACCTGGAGGTCAGCGATCTGAGTCTGCAGCCCGCTCTTGCGCGTGAGCGCCTCGCGTGCGAGGTCCTCACGACCGCCTGCGAGTGCAGCCTTGGCCTGCTGGCTGAGCTTGTCGGTCTGCTGCGCGAGGTTTTGGATCTGGAGCTCGATGCGCTTCCGGCTCGTGGCGACGTCGGCCACGCCCCTCCGCACCTTCTGCAGCAGCTCCAACTGCTTCTCGTACGAGTAGTCGAGCGTCTCGCGGGGATCCTCAGCCTTGTCGAGGGCCTTATTGGCCTTCGAGGCGAAGATGAGCTTGAAGCGCTGCCACAGACCCATGATGTCCTCCTGCCGGGCGTCCACCCGTCGGGTGGCGATCTCCCTCCAGACTAGGGGTGACCGGCGGGGGTTGCGTCCCAGGTGGGCCAAGGGAAGCCCCGCGAGGCAGGCGGGGCCGTCCCTCCGACCCCACCCTCTACCCCACGGCGCTAGATTGCTGGAATGTTCGGACGCAAGCAGGCGCCAGCGGAGCCCGCCCCCGAGACCACTGACTCGCCCCTGTCGGGCAAGGGCCGCCCCACTCCCTCCCGCAAGGAGGCGGAGGCTGCCCGCAAGCAGTCCCTGAAGACCCCGAAGGACCCCAAAGCCGCGAGGAAGGCCGCACGGGACCGCGACCGCGAGGCCCGAGCCCAGCAGCGTGCCGCCCTCGTGGCCGGCGATGAGCGCGCACTGCCCGTCCGCGACCAGGGTCCCGTCAAGCGCTACGTCCGCGACTTCGTCGACAGCCGATTCACGATCGCGGAGTACTTCATCTTCGTCGCGCTCGCGGTGCTCGTCTTGGGCTTCATTCCCAACCCCGTGGTGCAACTGGCGGTGTCCATCTCCTGGATGGCACTTATTGCCCTGGTGGCGTTCGACGAGATCTTCCTGCTCGTGCGCCTCAACATGGCACTGCGCAAGCGATTCCCCGACAAGGCCGAGCGCAAGGGCGTGCTCTGGTACGCCGGCCTGCGCACGTTGCAGTTGCGCCGCTTCCGGCTGCCGCCTCCGCGCGTACGCCGAGGTGAGACTCCCGAAGAGCCCCGCACGAATCGCTCCTAGGCGGCTTCGCGCCCGAGGGCTAAGTCGTCGGGTGCAGGCTCATCGGCCCGTAGACCTGCCGGTCGTCCTCCCAGAGCACGACCGCATCGACCCCGCCATCGAGGAGCTCGCGCCAGCTCTCGCCCAGCCAACTCTCCGCGTCTGCCTGCGAGGGGAAGGGGGCCAGGACGGCCGCTGCCGGGAGAGCCTGCACCGGGGTGCCCTGAAGATCGGTGAAAATCCACGTCCACGCCATGCCCTGACGGTACGCCGACTCGCCCACCTGGCGGGGGCCTTTGACTCACCTGCCAGGCCCGTGGTCGGATGACCCCACAAGTGAATACGCGCCCGATGTCCAGGGGAAGCCGGTGAGAATCCGGCGCTGACCCGCAACCGTGAGCGCGCAGGGGGACCTGCGGCAAGTCGGAGCACCTGGCGGGCGCGAGCGCCTAGTGGACTGGCATGAGCCGGTCCACCCCGTCGAGGTCTACGGGACGTGGCGGCACTCCGGGCCCGGCCCGCGAGCGGCTGGCAACGTCAAGTGGGTCGCTCACCCTGGAGTGCACATGCACGCGTTCACCAGCATCGCTGGTACGACGAGGTCTCCTCGTCGCTCGTTCTTCGCTTTGCTCACGGCCTTGGGCTTGATCCTTGGCCTGTCCCTCGCGACGCCCGCGCAATCAGCCGAGACCGACAACGCCGGTCTCTTCGGGACTGCTGATCCGACGTACGACGGTGTCTACCGTCAGTCGATGGCCATTCTGGGTCTCACCTCAACTGGATCGCGGGCACCCAAACCCGCTGTCGCCTGGCTGCTGCGCCAGCAATGCGCCGACGGCTCATTCGGCGCCTACCGGGAAAATCCGAGCGAGCCATGCGCGCCGCCGGACCCGACGACCTTTACGGGCCCGGACACCAACTCCACTGCTGTCGCCATCATGGCGCTGCGTGCCCTGTCCGAGAGCAAGGCACAACCCGCGGGTGAGATCACCAGAGCGCTGAAGAGAGCCACCGGCTGGCTCAAGCGCCAGCAGGTCGACGCCGGTGGCTGGGAGTGGATCCGCGGACTCAGCGCTGACTCCACCTCCACGGGGATGGCCATGGCCGCCCTGGGCCGATCCGAAGCGGTCGGCTTCCGCAAGGGCGCAGCATGGTTGCGCAACGAACTGATCATGTCCTCGGACTGCGCGCTGCCCTTCCAGCCCGAGGGACCCGCGGACCCACTGTCGACGAGCTGGGCACTGATCGGCGCCCAAGGCTCACTGCCCTACGACCGACATCGTGGACCTCGCACGCTGACCCCGTGTGAGGGCAACCCTCCGAGCCTGCTGGCATCCGGTAACTGGTTGGCGACGAGCCTGATCACAGGCCAGGGGCGGATCGCGTCGGCCTTCACCCCGGACGAGACGGATTGGAATTCCACCGCGCTCGCCACCCTCGGCGTATCGCAGGCACACGGCTCCACAGCAGCCATGCGCTTGGGCGTCACGGCGCTGCAGGCCAATGTCCTCGCCTACACGAGGACCAGCACGGGTGACATGCCCGCGGCAGTGGGCACCCTGCTGATGGTGGCGCACGCGACAGGTTCGGATCCGACGGACTTCGGCGGGGTGGACCTGCGTCGACAACTGCTCGCCACCCTGCAGAAGTAGCGGAAGAGACATGACACATCGACGACGCGCGATCGTGACGGCACTCGCCGTCGCGGCCGCCGTCGTCGTGCCGTCAGCGGTTCTTCCCGCCGCGAGCCAGGCAGCGGCGTACCGCTACTGGTCCTACTGGCTCGGCTCCGACGCGGGCTGGTCCTTTGCCAACGTCGGTCCGGCCTTCCGCTCCCCTGCCGACGGCACGCTCGAAGGCTGGCGCTTCTCCGTGAGCGGCGTCGAGGGGAATCACGTGCCCTCATTCGCGGCGGACTTCGACGCCGTGTGCGGCGACACCGCGCCCGAGGACGGACGCAAGCGGGTCGCGGTGGTCGTCGATCCCGGCGTCTCAGCCGATGCACCCGAGGGTGAGCAGCCGCCGGGTGCCTGGGCGATGTGCGTCATCGCGGAGCCCCGTGCGACGGGCTACGACGTGCTGCGCGCGGCTGCGACGGTCCGCGCCGAGCGCGGCCTCATCTGCGCAATCGGCGGCTACCCCTCACGCGGGTGCGCCGACGTCATCGCGGATCCGACACCCACGCCGACGAAGTCACCGAAGCCTTCGCCCAAGCCCTCGCGCTCCCCAGAGCCGACGACGCCCACCGCGAGCAGCTCGACGCAGCCTGCGCCTGAGCCGACCTCGTCGCCGACGACGGCACCCGCCACCGCACAGGCTTCGTCGACTGCCCCGACGCCGAGCCCGACACCCTCAAGCCCGCAACCCTCCACGTCCTCGACGGAATCCACGAGTGCACTACCCGTGACGCCGTCCCCCACACCGAGCCCGACGTACTCCTTGCTCACCTCTCCCCTGGAGGAGCCGCCCACCGAGGGCGGCGTGGGCGGAGCGCTCGTGGCCGGCATCGCGGTCGTCGGCATCGCCGGGCTCGGCGGCGCTGCGATCCTGCGCATGCGACGGGGGGCGTGATGACCGCCCTGGACGTGCGCACCCCCGAGCGAGTCGAGCATCGACGCGCGTCGCGCTTGCCGCGACTACTTCATCCCGGTGCCTGGTGGCTCTGGGCGGCGGGGCTCGCGGTCGCGGCATCGCGCACGACCAACCCCCTGCTGCTCCTGCTCATCGTGGCCGTCGCGGGATACGTCGTGGCGGCACGGCGCAGTCCCTCGCCGTGGGCGCGATCCTTCAGCGTCTTCCTCAAACTCGGCCTCATCGTCATCGCGATCCGGGTGGTCTTCCAGGCCATCGTCGCCGCACCCATCGGCACGACCGTGATCTTCACTCTGCCCGCGGTGACGCTCCCGGAGATCATGGCCGGCGTGCGCCTCGGTGGCGCAGTCACGCTCGAGTCCCTCGTCGCCGCGCTCTACGACGGCATGCGGCTCGCCACGATCCTCATCTGCGTGGGCGCCGCTAACTCCCTCGCCTCCCCCGCCCGACTGCTCAAGGCCGTGCCGGCCGCGCTCTATGAGTTCGGCCTCTCTGTCGTCATCGCCGTGACCTTCGCGCCTCAACTCGTAGCCGACCTGGAACGCATCCGCACGACGCGTCGCCTGCGCGGTCGCACCGTGGGCGGGGTGCGCGGCACCGCAGCGGTGGCGCTGCCCGTGCTCGAAGGTGCACTCGACCGCTCGGTCACACTCGCGGCCGCCATGGACTCGCGGGGCTACGGCCGCCAGGCGCAGCGCTCACCCATGGTGCGTCACCTGACAGCGGGCGCACTCCTCGGTGCCCTCGTCCTCGTCGTCATCGGCGCATACGGACTTCTCGACGCATCGGCACCAGTGGCGCTCGGGCTGCCGATGCTCGCGCTTGGCTTCACCCTCGGCATCGCCGGCTTCGCGCTGGCGGGGCGACGCTCGGTCCGCACCCGCTACCGGCCCGACCCGTGGTCATGGCCCGAGTGGGGCGTGGCCCTGTGCGGTCTCGCGACCGCGGCCACGCTGGTCGCCCTGGGCGTCGCAGGAGTGTCGGGCCTCATCGCCCCGGTGGACCCGATTGCCTGGCCGGCGGTGCCTCCCCTTGCGGTGGCAGGCATCCTGCTCAGCGTGCTGCCCGCGATCATCGCCCCACCCGCGCCGGGCTATCGCTCGCGTGCGCGCAGGGAGGTCGGCGCATGACGCCCGTCGTGGAATTCGCCTCCGTCACCATCACCTACCCCGGCGCAAGCCGACCCACCCTCGCCGACGTGGACCTCACGATCACCGAGGGCGAACTCGTGCTCGTCATCGGGCAGACCGGCAGCGGCAAGACCACGCTCCTGCGCGCGATCAACGGACTCGTGCCGCACTTCACGGGTGGCACCCTCGCCGGGCACGTGCGCGTCGCCGGACGCGACACCTCCACGCATCACCCGCGTGATCTCGCCGACGTGGTCGGCATCGTGCCCCAGGACCCGCTGTCTTCCTTCGTTACGGACACGGTGGAGGAGGAGCTCGCCTACAGCATGGAGTGCCTCGGCGTGCCCGCGTCGACGATGCGACGTCGAGTCGAGGAGACGCTCGACCTGCTGGGCCTTGCGGAGGTGCGTGACCGCGCACTCCTCAGCCTTTCTGGTGGGCAGCGCCAGCGCGTCGCCATCGGCGCCGTGCTCACCGCGCATCCCCGGGTGCTCGTGCTCGACGAGCCGACCAGTGCCCTCGACCCCGGTGCGGCCGAGGAGGTCCTCGCGGTCCTGCAGCGACTGGTCCATGACCTCGGCATCACGGTCGTCCTCGCGGAGCACCGCCTCGAGCGCGTGCTCGAGTACGCCGACCGTGTCATCCACGTGCCGGGCGATGCGCGACCCCTTGTGGTGGGTACGCCGGCCGATGTCATGGTGACCTCACCCGTCGCGCCGCCTGTGGTGCGGCTCGGGCGCATGGCGCAGTGGACACCACTGCCACTGTCCGTCCGCGACGCCCGGCGCCAGGCACGACAGATGCGCGAACGCCTGCACGAGCTACCGCCGCGCAGTGTCATAGCTCCCGCCCACGCGGAGGCGGTCGTGACCGTCGAGAGGACCCGCGCGTCCTACGGCCAGGTGCCCGCACTGCGAGGCGTGACCCTCGACATCGCCAAGGGCGAGGTCGTTGCGCTGATGGGACGCAACGGCGCAGGCAAGTCCACCCTGCTCTCGACACTCGTCGGACTACGCCGACCCGATGCAGGCACGGTCCTCATCGACGGCGTGGATCCTGCGAGTCTCACCGGCCCGCGCCTCATCGGCCGCATCGGTCTCGTGCCCCAGGACAGCACCGACCTGCTTCAGCGCGACACGGTCGCAGCCGAATGCTCCGACGCCGACCGTGACGCCGGAGTCGAGTCAGGCAGCACGGCCGCGCTGCTGGCGAGCATCGGCCCGGAGATCCCCACCGACGTCCATCCCCGCGATCTCTCCGAGGGTCAGCGCCTGGTGCTCGCGCTCGCGGTGGTCCTCGTGGCAAAGCCCGCCGTGCTCCTGCTCGACGAGCCCACGCGCGGACTCGACTACCCGACCAAGGAGCGGCTCTCCGTGCTGCTGCGCGACCTTGCGGCAAGCGGACACGCGATCGTGGTCGCCACACACGATGTCGAGCTCGCCGCAGAGACCGCCACGCGCGTCGTCGTGCTCGCTGATGGAGAGGTCGTGGCCGACGGGCCTACCGCGGAAGTGGTCGTGGGGTCGCCGCTCTTCGCCCCGCAGGTGGCCAAGGTGCTCGTCGGCCCCGAGGGCACGGATGTGCCGCTCACGGTCGCCGAGGTGCGCGAGGCCCTGGCGGTGATCGGATGACGACATCGACGACTGCCGTGCGCATGGGCGCGAAGTCATGGGCCGCCGTGCTGCTCGCCACCGCGGTCGGCATCATCGCCTTCGGCTGGCCCTTCCTGGCCGAGCCCGGATCCTCAGCGGTCGCGCATGCGAGCGACGCGCCCTGGGTCTTCGCCGCTGTCGTCCCACTCGTCCTACTCGTCGTGCTCGCCCAGGTGTCCGACGGCGGGATGGATGCCAAGGCCATTGCGATCCTCGGGGTGCTCGCAGCCGTCGTATGCATCCTGCGGCCCCTCGGCGCAGGCACGGCCGGACTCGAGCCGATCTGGTTCGTCATCATCCTGGGAGGTTGCGCGCTCGGACCGGGCTTCGGCTTCTCCCTCGGCGCGCTGTCACTCGCGGCCTCCGCCCTCATCACCGGCGGCGTCGGACCGTGGCTGCCCTTCCAGATGATCGCTGCGGCATGGGTCGGGCTCGGAGCGGGAC
>CAZLNF010000048.1:0-11483 GCA_964560885.1 uncultured Actinomyces sp.
GCGGGTAGATGATGCCCTCGGGGCGCGCGGACGCTGACATGGTCGACCTCTCACCAATGGATGCTGCGGATGGGACGGGTGCCTGGTCGAGCACCGGGGATGGAGTCTACCTCGCGATCACGGGGAAGCGACCGGCGCTGCCTGCTCCAGGAGGGCCAGGATCGCCTCAGCGGCCTCGTCCACCGAGGCGTTGACCACCGTGTGGTCGAACTCCCCCTCGGCGGCGAGCTCCACCCGGGCCGTCGCGAGGCGGCGCTCGATGACCTCCGCCGACTCGGTGCGCCTGCCCTGGAGCCGCTCCACCAGGACCTCCCAGGACGGAGGGGCGAGGAAGACCCGCACCGCATCGGGGGCGGTGTCCCGGACCTGACGAGCTCCCTGGAGCTCGATTTCCAGGAGTACGTCGTCGCCCCGGGCAAGGGCCTCTTCAACCGGGCCGGCGGGCGTGCCGTAGAGGTGGCCGGCGAACTCCGCCCATTCGAGGAGCTGCCCGCGGGCGATCATCGCCTCGAACTCCGCGCGATCGACGAAGCGGTAGTGCACGCCGTCCACCTCGCCGGACCGGGCAGCGCGCGTGGTTGCCGAGACGGAGAACACCAGGTCCGGATGTCGCGACCGCAATCGGGAGACCACGCTGGACTTGCCGACACCCGAGGGTCCCGACAGCACGAGGAGTCGCCCTCGGGCAGGACGCGCAGGGATGTCGCCCCCACCCGAGGGATCCCTGCCGGCCTTCTCCAACGCCGCAATGAGCGCGGCAACCTGGTGCTCGCCCAATCCGCGAAGACGGCGTGACTCCGCCACATGGCACTCGGCGAGGATGCGCGTCGCGCGCATCGGCCCGATCCCCGGGCATGCCTCGACCAGGTCGCGCGCGCGCATGCGCGCCACCGCGGGGTCATCATCGCGCTGCGCGATGACCTCGCGCACCGAACCACCCTCGGCGAGAGAGCGCTTGATCGCTGCCCTGCGGCGGCGAGCCTCCAGGGCGAGTTGTCGGCCGCGGGAGCGCGCATCGTCGTCCAGGGAGCCGGACGCGCCGGACTGCTCAGGCATAGCCCAGGTCCGCGGCGATGCCCTCGGCCGCCGCAGCCGGGTCGGGTGCTGCGGTGATCGGTCGACCGATGACGAGCAGGTCCGCCCCCCGCTCCAGCGCCTCACGGGGGGTCGCGACCCGGCGCTGGTCACCGACATCGGCTCCCGCGGGGCGGACGCCCGGCGTGATGAGCACGACATCGCGATCGGCGAGAGCGGCACGCACCGCACCCACCTCCTCGGGGGAGCACACGACAGCGCGAGCGCCGGCGTCGACAGCCGTGACGGCAAGGCGGACCGCGAGCTCTCCCGCGGATGACGCACCGGCGCCGAGCAGATCGAGTGACTTCAGGTCCTCCGTCGTGAGCGACGTGAGCACCGTGACCGCGACGACGCGCGTGCCCGGAAGCGCCTCGGCTGCCGCAGCCACCATCGCGGGACCGCCGGAGGCATGCACCGTGAGGTAGTCGGGCTCGAGGTCGGCGACAGCGCGCGCCGCTCCGGAGACGGTCGCGGGGATGTCATGAAGTTTGAGATCGAGGAAGAGCGCGCAGTCCGGTGCGGCAGAGCGGGCCGCGGCGACAGCGTCGCGACCATCACGCAGGTACGTCTCGAGGCCGACCTTGAGTGTGCTCACATAGGGAGCGACGGATCGTGCCCAGGCCCCCAGGGTCTGCAGATCGGGGGCATCCAGGGCAACCGCGATCGGTGCGCGCGTCACACCCACTCCGGGAGGGCGAGGCCGTCGTCATCGGCGCCGTCATCCTCGGGATCCGGCTCGCGATGGGCGTAGGAGACGGCGTCGCGCAGACGGGTGAACCCTCGGCTGGCAGCGATCGTGGCGAGCTCGGCTTGCACGCGCGCGGGCGCGGACGGATCGTGGAAGACCACCGTGCCCACCGATACGGCGTCGGCTCCCGCGAGGATGAACTCGAAGGCATCGGCACCATTGCGGATGCCGCCCATCCCGATGATCGGGATGTCGGGAAGCACCTCGCGCACCTGCCACACGCAGCGCACGGCGATGGGTCGGATCGCCGGCCCCGAGAGTCCGCCGGTCACCCCCGCGAGGGCGGGGCGCATGGTGTCGACGTCGATCACCATGCCCAGGGTGGTGTTGATGAGGGAGAGGCCGTCTGCTCCGGCGCGTTCGCACGCGAGCGCGATCGTGCCGATGTCGGTGACGTCCGGGGAGAGCTTGGCGAAGACCGGGATGCTGGGATCGGTCGAACGTCGCACTCCACCGATCACGCCGGCCGCCGAGTCGGCGCGGCACGCGAAGACCTGGCCACGGTCAGCGACATTGGGGCAGGAGATATTGACCTCGAGAGCGTCGAACCCACCATGGTCCCGCAGGATCTTGGCGAGTTCCTCGAACTCCTGGGTCGTCCCTCCCGCGATGGAGACGATGACGCGGGCTCCGCGCTCGCGCAGCCAAGCGAGATCCTTCTCGAGGAAGGCATGGATGCCGGGGCCTTGCAGTCCGATGGAGTTGAGCATCCCGCTGGGCGTCTCGGCCATGCGCGGAGTGGCGCGACCCGAGCGCGGCTCCAGCATGATGCTCTTGGTGACGACAGCGCCGATAGAGGTGACGTCGAAGAACTGGTCAAGCTCCCGACCCGAAGCTGCGCAGCCCGAGGCGGTGAGCACCGGGCTAGGCAGGCCGACATCGCCGAGGCGAGTCGACATGTCGATGTCCGGGATCGCAGCCGCGGATTGACCGTGGCGCACCACAGCTCGGGTCATCGATCCCTCCCCTCGGTAGCCGGGGCGCCCCAGGTGTCAGGCGGGATCGTGCCCACGTCCTGCCATCGCACGCGGTCACCGCGGAAGACGGGACCCTCGACGCAGGACCTGAGCATCCGCGTGATCCCGTCTTCGCCGATCACCGGCAGCACGCAGGTCATGCACACGCCGATACCGCAGGCCATGGACTCCTCGACCGCGCACTGGCTGTGCACGCCAGCTTCGGCAGCGACGTCCGCCACGGCTGCGAGCATGCCCATGGGGCCGCAGGCGTAGACCACGTCCGAGGCC
Source organism: uncultured Actinomyces sp. (assembly GCA_964560885.1). Classification (GTDB taxonomy): domain Bacteria; phylum Actinomycetota; class Actinomycetes; order S36-B12; family S36-B12; genus Mxb001. The sequence goes on from CAZLNF010000048.1 coordinate 3,073, forward strand.
GCGCGCTCGATGACTCCGCGCAGGGGATCCGTCACACGTCCACCCTCGCCAAGCGATCCGTCCTCGGTCGTGATCGTCACCGTGGACGCGATGCGCTTGGCCTCGAGGACACCGAAGAGCTTCTCCTCGGTGGACGCGCCGAGCACGATGTCGACGCGGCAGCCCCGTGCCCGCAGGTGCTCGGCGAGGAAGACCAGCGGGGCCGAGCCATATCCGCCTCCGACGAGGACACATGACACGGGATCGCGCGGGAGGGCGAAGGGACGTCCGAGAGGAGCGACGATGTCGAGCACATCGCCCCTACGGCGCTGGGTGAGCCAGTGGGTGCCCGGTCCCGCGTCTGCGATGACGACATCGATCGTGCCGCCGTAGATTCCGCGTGACTGGACCCCATGGATGGAGAAGGCGCGACGCAGGATCAGCCCCGACGAGTCGAGGTCCCCGATCGCCAATGTCGCGAAGTTGCCCGGACGTGCGACCTCGGGCACGCCCGGCGCCGTCACCGTGAGCACGAAGTACTGACCGGCACGGCGCACGGACACGACCTCGCCCCTGACCTGCACGGGCATCAGGCACCTCCCAGGGCGCGCATTCGGCTGAGGTCCTCAGCGTATTCCTGGAGGGACCGTACGCCGATGCCCTTGTCCGATGCGCCGCCGGGGAGCAAGGCCTCGATCCCGAGGACCGTCGCCGCGAGGCCCTGGATCGTGGTGATGCACGGCACGCCCTTGAGGACCGCTGCGGTGCGGATCTCATACCCGTCCAGGCGTGTCCCGACTCCGAAGGGCGTGTTGATGATGAGGTCGATATCCCCGGCCATGATCGCGTCGACCGTGGTGGGCTCGCCCTCGGGTCCGGTGCCCTCGCGCTGCTTGCGCAGGAAACCCACCTTGAGACCGTGGCGGCGCAGCACCTCGGCGGTCCCCTCCGTCGCCACGATCTCGAATCCCAGGTCCGACAGCCGCTTGAGCGGGAAGATCATGGACCGCTTGTCGCGGTCAGCGACCGAGACGAAGACACGTCCGCTCGTGGGCAGACCACCCGAGTAGGCGGCTTCCTGGGACTTGGCGAATGCCGTGCCGAAGTCCATGTCGATGCCCATGACCTCACCCGTGGAGCGCATCTCGGGTCCGAGCACGGTGTCGACTCCATGGAAGCGCCCGAAGGGCAGCACGGCTTCCTTGACCGCGATCGGCGTGCCCGGTGGCAGTGTCGCCCCGTCGCCCTCGGCCGGGAGTACCCCCGCGGTGCGCAACGCGGCGATCGACTCGCCCATCATGATGCGCGCAGCAGCCTTGGCGAGCGGGACCGCCGTGGCCTTCGACACGAAGGGCACGGTCCGCGAAGCGCGGGGGTTGGCCTCGAGGACGTGCAGCACTCCCCCGGCCAAGGCGTACTGGACGTTGAGGAGCCCCCGCACGCCGATCCCCTCAGCCAGCGCAAGCGTGGACTCGCGGATGCGCTCGATCTCGCGTGGCCCCAGGGACACGGGCGGCAGTGCGCACGCGGAGTCGCCCGAGTGGATCCCCGCTTCCTCGATGTGCTCCATGACACCGCCGAGGTAGAGGTCGTGTCCGTCGTAGAGCGCATCGACGTCGATCTCGACAGCGTCGTCGAGGAACCTGTCGACGAGCACCGGATGCTCGGGGTTGATCTCGGCGGCGCGCACGAGGTAGTCGCGCAGCATCTGCTCGTCGTAGACGATTTCCATGCCCCGCCCGCCCAGGACGTACGACGGCCGCACGAGGACGGGGTAGCCGATCTCGTCAGCCACGTCCCTCGCCTCCTCGAAGGAGAAGGCAGTCCCGAATCGCGGGGCCGGCAGTGCCGCCCGGGTGAGGAGCGCACCGAACTCCGCCCGATCCTCGGCGAGGTGGATCGCCGCCGGAGAGGTGCCCACGATGGGCACGCCTGCGTCCTGGAGGCCCTGGGCCAGGCCCAGCGGCGTTTGCCCGCCGAGCTGGACGATCACCCCGGCGAGCTCACCGCTCGCGGATTCCGCGTGGACCACTTCCAGGACGTCCTCGAGCGTGAGCGGCTCGAAGTAGAGACGGTCGGAGGTGTCGTAGTCGGTCGACACCGTCTCGGGATTGCAGTTGAGCATGATCGTCTCGAAGCCCGCCTCGCGCAGCGTGAGCGATGCGTGCACGCAGGAGTAGTCGAACTCGATCCCCTGGCCGATGCGGTTGGGGCCGGAACCGAGGATGATCACCTTGCGGCGATCACTGGGCTCGACTTCGGTCTCCTCGTCGTACGCCGAGTAGTGATACGGCGTGCGTGCAGCGAACTCCGCCGCGCACGTGTCGACCGTCTTGAAGACCGGTCGAATCCCCCAGTCATACCGCTGCTGGCGCACCTGCAGCTCACTCAGTCCGAGGAGCCCCGCGATCTGGGCATCCGAGAACCCATGTCGCTTTGCCTCGCCCAGGAGGGCCGGATCGAGCGCCCCGGCGTCGCGCAGGCGGTCGGCGAGGGTGTTGATGATCTCGATCTGCGCAAGGAACCACGGGTCGATACCCGTCGCCTCGTGCACCTGCTCGATGCTCGCCCCGGCCCACAGGGCCTGCTGCACCTCGCGCAGCCGCCCATCATGCGGTGTCGACATGGAGACCATGAGCGCATCGCGATCGAGATGGGCGGGCCACGAGAAGACGGCATCCGGGCGCTCGAGGGAGCGCAGCGCCTTCTGGAGAGCCTCGGTGAAGTTGCGGCCGATCGCCATCGCCTCGCCCACGGACTTCATCGTCGTGGTGAGGGTCGGATCGGCCTGCGGGAACTTCTCGAAGGCGAACCGCGGCACCTTGACCACGATGTAGTCGAGAGTCGGCTCGAAGGAGGCCGGTGTCTCCTGCGTGATGTCGTTGGGGATCTCATCGAGGGTGTAGCCGATGGCGAGGCGTGCCGCGATCTTGGCGATGGGGAATCCGGTCGCCTTGGAAGCCAGGGCCGACGAGCGCGAGACGCGGGGGTTCATCTCGATGACGATGAGGCGCCCATCACGCGGGTTGACAGCGAACTGGATGTTGCATCCCCCGGTGTCGACGCCCACGGCGCGAATGATGTCGATCGCGACATCGCGCATCCGCTGGTACTCGCGGTCGGTCAGCGTGAGGGCCGGGGCGACGGTGATCGAGTCACCGGTGTGCACGCCCATCGGGTCGAGGTTCTCGATCGAGCAGACCACGACGACGTTGTCGCTGCGGTCGCGCATGAGCTCGAGCTCGTACTCCTTCCACCCGATGATCGACTCCTCGAGGAGGACCTCGTGGGTGGGGCTCGCCTGGAGGCCGGTGCCCGCGATGCGCAGCAGGTCCGCCTCGTCGTAGGCAATCCCGGATCCGGCTCCGCCCATGGTGAAGGACGGGCGCACGACGACCGGGTACCCCAGGCTGACCACCGCCTCCCGACAGTCCTCGATGCTGTGGCAGATCGCCGAGCGAGCACTCTCTGCTCCCACGTCCGCCACGATTCCGCGGAAGAGCTCGCGATTCTCCCCGCGCTCGATGGCGTCGACATCCGCACCGATGAGCTCCACGCCGTAGCGCTCGAGAGCGCCGGAGCGATGCAGGGCCATCGCGGTATTGAGAGCGGTCTGGCCTCCGAGGGTGGCGAGCAGGGCATCGGGGCGCTCCCGCTCGATGATGCGCTCGACATAGGCCGGCGTGATGGGCTCGACGTACGTCGCATCGGCGAATTCCGGGTCGGTCATGATCGTTGCGGGATTGGAGTTGACGAGGATCACGCGGATGCCCTCGGCCTTGAGGACACGGCATGCCTGGGTGCCGGAGTAGTCGAACTCGCAGGCCTGACCGATGACGATGGGGCCCGAGCCGATGACCAGGACGGAGGCAATGTCGTCGCGACGGGGCATCAGCGGGCCGCCTGTCGATCCATGAGCCCGGCGAACGTGTCGAAGAGATCCGCGGCATCGTGCGGGCCTGCCGCTGCCTCCGGGTGGTACTGCACGCTGAAGGCAGGGACATCAAGGCATCGCAAGCCCTCGACCACTCCGTCGTTGAGGCAGACATGACTCACCTCGGCGCGGCCGAAGGGGGTCTCGAAGATCTCCCCCACCGGTGCATCCACGGCGAAGCCGTGATTGTGGGCGGTCACGGCCACGCGTCCCGTCGCGAGGTCCTGGACCGGCTGATTGATGCCGCGATGACCGAAGCGCAGCTTGTAGGTCCCGAGCCCGAGTGCGCGCCCCAGCATCTGGTGGCCGAAGCAGATGCCAAAGACCGGACGCCCGGCCTCGAGGGCCGCGCGCACCAAGGACACCGCGTGGTCAGCCACGGAGGGATCGCCCGGGCCATTGGAGAAGAAGACTCCATCGCGTCCGCGGACGAGCATCTCCTCGGCGCTGACGTCTGCGGGAAGCACGTGGACCGTCATGCCCCTCTCCGCCATGCGCTGCGGGGTCATGGACTTGATCCCGAGGTCGACCGCCGCGACGACGTAGCGCTCCTCGCCGATGGCGGGGACGACATAGGGCTCTGCGACGGTGACCTCGGCGGTGAGGTCGCTTCCGGCCATGGCCGGAGCCGCGAGGACGCGCGCGACGAGCTCGGTCTCGGACGCCTCTGCCGCGATGCCACTGAAGATGCCCACGCGCATGGCGCCGCGGTCGCGCAGGTGCCGCGTGAGTGCTCGGGTGTCGATGTCGCGCACGCCGACCACACCCGCATCGACCAGCTCGTCCTCAAGGCTTCGGCGCGCCCGCCAGTTGGAGGGGATCGGCGAGGGATCGCGGACGACGTAGCCGGACACCCAGATCCTTCGCGATTCCGGATCCTCGTCATTCATCCCGGTGTTGCCGACATGCGGTGATGTCATCACGACGACCTGACCGCGGTAGGACGGATCAGTGAGGGTCTCCTGGTATCCCGTCATGCCCGTGGAGAAGACCGCTTCGCCCAGCGCCTCACCCACAGCACCGAAGGAACGTCCGCGAAAGACACGACCATCCTCCAAGACGAGGACAGCGGGCGATGTCATCCGATCCCCTCTCCTGCTCGTCCCTGCTCGGCCACGAGGCCGAGGATCGCGTCACGGAGGCGACTCTGGTCCCCTGCCACATCCGCCCGGAAGCCTGTGTCCACCAGCCTGCCACCCAGGTCCCACGTGATCACGAGGACCCCATCTCGCTCGTATGCCTTCCCCGCGATCCCCCGGGCGAATTCCGCGCCGCGCACGCCACTCGCCGGGATGAAGACGTCACGCGCTCCTTCGCGTCGCAGGGCCACTCCCGACGGTCCGATCTCGGCAACGGCTCGACTGCGGACTCCAAGGTCATGCACGACGATCCGATCGAGCCAGTCCCCGTGGTTCGTCGATCCCACGAAGACTCCCCCGACGGGTCCGACCACGACGTCGGCGAGCACGTCCGGGGGCAGTTCCGGCGCGATGACGTCTTCCTGGCCCCGCGCCCTCCTCCGCCAGCCCGCACGCATGCCCGCGAGGACGAGGGCGATGACCGCCAGCACCAGCAGGACCAGGAGGATGCGCAGCGGCCACTGGGTCACGGGCGCGGACGTCGGCGCGGACATCGGGGCGACCGCAGCGAGGAGCGCAGCGTTCATGCGAGGGCCCCGTCGAGCACTGTCGGGCGACCTCGCAGCACGGTGTGCAGGACCCGTCCGTGCATCAGGTGGTCGGCAAAGGGTGAGTTCGCACTCCGAGAGGGAGAAAGGCTCGCATCGACCTTCCATCTGGCTTCGGGGTCGATGACGGCGAGGGTCGCGGGTTCGCCCACCGCAATCGGCCGACCCTGGTCGTGCAGGCGCGCGATGCGCGCGGGACGCACGGACATGCGATCGGCGACCGCCCGCCAGTCGAGCGAGCCGGGCTCGACCATCGTCTCGATGACGACGGACAGCGCGGTCTCGAGCCCGAGCATCCCGAAGGCGCCCGCTGCCCACTCGCAGTCCTTGTCCTCGCGCGCATGCGGGGCGTGATCGGTCGCGACGGCATCGATCGTGCCGTCGGCAAGCCCCGCGCGGACAGCCTGGACGTCCTCCACACGACGCAGCGGCGGATTGACCTTGTAGAGCGGGTCATAGGTGCGCGCGAGCTCCTCCGTGAGGATGAGGTGATGGGGCGTGACCTCTGCGCTCACATCGATGCCACGTGCCTTGGCCCAGCGCACGATGTCGACGGACCCGCTCGTGGACAGGTGGCAGATGTGCACCCGAGACCCGACGTGCTCGGCGAGGAGCACGTCGCGGGCGATGATCGACTCTTCGGCAACGGCGGGCCACCCGCGGAGTCCGAGGATGCTGGAGAGCGCACCCTCGTTCATCTGCGCCTCTTCGGTGAGCCGAGGGTCCTGGGCGTGCTGGGCGATGACGCCGTCGAAGGCCTTGACGTACTCGAGGGCACGACGCATGAGCACGGGATCGCTCACGCAGACACCGTCGTCGCTGAAGATCCGCACGCGTGCGGCGGAGTCGGCCATGGCTCCCAACTCAGCCAGCCGCTCACCGCCGAGCCCGACTGTGACCGCCCCGACGGGGTGGACATCGCAGTGACCGGCCTCCACTCCGCGGCGCCACACCATCTCCACGACTCCCGCAGTGTCGGCCACCGGCGTGGTGTTGGCCATGGCGTGCACGGCGGTGAATCCCCCCAGGGCGGCCGCCGCGGAGCCACTCGCGATCGTCTCGGCATCCTCGCGACCGGGCTCCCTCAGGTGGGTGTGCAGGTCCACGAATCCGGGCAGGACGATCGCGCCGCGGCCCTCGATGACCGTCGCGGCCGGTGTGGTGTCGGATGCCGACGCTGCGGGACGGATGTCGGTGATGACCCCGTCCTCCCAGGTGATGTCGACCGGGTCCTCTCCGTAGGGGCGCACCTCGCGCAGGATCGTCGTCATGATGCGTCGGCCTCCTCGTGCGTCTCGGCGGCACCGAGCAGCAGGTAGAGCACGGCCATGCGGACATGGACGCCATTGGTCACCTGCTCCACGATGACGGATCTCGGTCCGTCGGCGACCTCCGCGGAGATCTCCATGCCTCGGTTCATGGGACCCGGGTGCAGGACGATCCCGTCGTCCGCCAAGAGGCCAGCACGCCGCACGTCCAGGCCGTAGCGCCGTGAGTACTCATTGCTGGTCGGGAAGTACGCCGCGTTCATGCGCTCGGCCTGGACGCGCAGCATCATCACGGCGTCCGCACCGGGGAGGGCGTCATCAAGGTCGTAGGAGACCTCGCAGGGCCACGTGTCGACGCCGACCGGCATGAGCGTGGGAGGAGCCACGAGGGTCACGCGGGCACCGAGCGTGTGCAGGAGCAGCACATTGGAGCGTGCGACACGGCTGTGCAGGACATCGCCCACGATCACCACATGGCGTCCATCGAGACCGCCGGAGCTGCCCGCGAGATGGTGGCGCAGAGTGAAGGCATCCAAGAGAGCCTGGGTCGGATGCTCATGGGTGCCGTCGCCCGCATTGATCACGACACCGTCGATCCAGCCCGAGTGCGCCAGCCGATGCGGGGCGCCGCTCGCGCCGTGCCGGACGATCACAGCGTCGGCACCCATAGCCTCGAGGGTGAGCGCCGTGTCCTTGAGGCTCTCGCCCTTCGACACGCTCGAGCCCTTCGCGCTGAAGGTGATGACGTCGGCGGACAGTCGCTTTGCCGCGGCCTCGAAGGAGATCCGCGTGCGCGTGGAGTCCTCGAAGAAGAGGTTGACGACGGTGCGACCACGGAGGGTGGGGAGCTTCTTGACCGCCCGATCGGTCACGCGCGCGAGTTCGGCAGCGGTATCGAGGATCGCGATGGCGTCGGCACGCGAGAGGTCCGCGGCACTGAGCAGGTGCTTGTTCATCCCTCCACCACGACCTCGTCGATGCCATCGAGCTCGCTCACGCGCACGCGCACAGCCTGATCCAGCGCGGTGGGGATGTTCTTGCCGACATAGTCGGCGCGCAGCGGCAGCTCCCGATGACCGCGATCGACCAGGACCGCCAACTGCACGGCTCGGGGGCGGCCGATGTCGCTCAGGGCATCGAGGGCGGCACGCACGGTCCGGCCCGAGAAGAGGACGTCGTCGACCAGGACAACGAGGCGTCCGTCGACCCCGTCGACAGGGACATCGGTGGCGTGCAGCGGGCGAGCACCACGCAGGCTGAGGTCGTCGCGGTACATCGTGATGTCGAGTGAGCCCACGGGCACCGGGATGCCTTCGATCTCGGCCATGCGCGAGGCGATGCGCTGAGCGAGGGGCACGCCGCGTGTCTGGATGCCGAGCACCACGAGGTCGCGGGCCCCCTGGGCGTGCTCGAGGATCTCGTGGGAGATGCGGCCGATGATGCGCGAGATGCCATCAGCATCGAGGACGCGAGCCTCGTGGGGCGTGCGGGCAGCCGTCATGGCCGACCTCCTTCCCCGCCTCACGGGACGGGTCGTTAAAGG
>CAZLNF010000049.1:0-11246 GCA_964560885.1 uncultured Actinomyces sp.
GCGTGTCCCTCATCGTGACGGGGTCGATCGCGACCGATCACCTCATGACCTTCCCGGGTCGCTTCGCCGACTCACTCGTGGCCGACAAACTCGATCGCGTGTCGCTGTCCTTCCTCGTCGAGACCCTTGAGGTACGCCGTGGCGGCGTCGCGGCCAACATCTCCTTCGGTCTCGCGTGCCTGGGCTTGCGACCCGTCCTCGTGGACGCGGTGGGCATCGACTTCGACGACTACCGCTCGTGGCTGGAGCGTCACGGTGTCGACACCGACTCGGTCCACGTGAGCGAGGTGCACCACACGGCTCGATTCGTCTGCACGACCGACGTCGAGGCCAATCAGCTCGCTTCCTTCTACCCCGGTGCGATGAGCGAGGCCCGCGATATCGAGTTGGAGCCCGTCGTCGCGCGCGTCGGCTCGCCCGACCTGGTCATCATCGGCCCGACGGATCCCGACGGCATGCTCCGTCACACCGATGAGTGCCGCCAGCGCGGGTACCCCTTCGCCGCGGACCCCTCGCAGCAGTTGGCGCGCATGGACGGCCCCGAGATCCGCCAACTCATCGACGGCGCGACCTACCTCTTCACCAACGAGTACGAAGCAGCCCTCACCGAGCAAAAGACCGGCTGGACCGCCGAGGAGATCCTCGAGCGCGTCGAGTGCCGCATCACGACGCTGGGCGACAAGGGTGCCCGTGTCGAGCGACGCGGACAGCCGGTCGTCGAAGTCGGGTGCCCGCAGGAGGATGCCGTGCTTGATCCCACAGGCGTCGGCGATGCCTTCCGTGCCGGCTTCGTCGCCGGTCTCGCGTGGGGCGTCACGGATGAGCGCTGCGCCCAGGTGGGGTCGATGCTCGCCACGCATGTCATCGAGACGGTGGGCACCCAGGAGTACTCACTGAGCAGACAGCGCTTCCTCGACCGCATCGCATCCACCTACGGCGACGATTCGGCGGCCGATATCGGGGCGCACATCCGCTGCCCTCTGCCCTGATCGGTCGTGCGTGGTCCCGCTGCCTGACTGCGACTGGGAACTGCCGGACCCCGCGCTGGCTCCGGCCGGTGAGGAGTTGCTGGCCGTCGGCGCCGATCTCTCCCCGCGCACGCTCGTCGCGGCGTACTCCCGAGGTCTCTTCCCCATGGATATCGGACGCGACGGCCCGCTCGGCTGGTGGTCGCCGGACCCGCGCGGAGTGCTTCCCCTCGACGCTGTGCGCGTGAGTCGGTCGTTGCACGCGTCCGTGCGGCGCTATCGCGTCACGATCGACGAGGCTTTTGACGAGGTCATCACCGGGTGCGCCGAGCAGCCGCGGCCACACGGGTGGATCACATCCGCCTTCCATGATGCCTACGCCGAGATGCACGCGCGGGGCCTGGCGCACTCGGTCGAGGTGTGGAGGGGTAGCGAACTCGTCGGCGGTCTCTACGGCGTGGAGATCGGCGGGCTCTTTGCGGGTGAGTCGATGTTTCACCGCGCGCGCGATGCATCCAAGGTCGCGCTGGTCGCTCTGGTCGAGGCGATGGGCGGCTCCGCGGGCGCGCGTGAGGGCCGTCTGCTCGACGTGCAATGGGCGACTCCACATCTGGAGACGCTCGGCGTCATCGCCATCGCGCGCGAGGAATACCTGCGCCGACTGGGCGTCGCGCTGGAATTGCCGCCGTGTGTCAGCGAGTCCGCACGAGGTAGGTGACTGCTCCGTCGGCCTCGTCGTGCGAGCCGAGGTAGTCGACACCGCGCATGTCACACCAGGCGGGGATGTCAGATGCGGCTCCGGGGTCGGTGCACGCCACGGCAATCACGGTGCCAGCGGCTGACTCCTTGGCCGCGCGTGCCACGGCAATCACGGGCATGGGGCAGCGGTGGCCGCGCTCATTCAGCCGCACGTCAGGGCGGGGCAGGTCATCCATTGGGCTCTCCGCTCAGGTCATCCGCATGGAGCATGGCACGCACGTCTTGCACGACGCGAGGGAAGGTCGACAGGAAACCGTCGATCGTCTCGTCCGTCACGCCGAAGGGCAGAGAGACGCGCAGATTGCCCTGCGTGAGCGCTCCCATCGCGACGAGGACATGGCTCGGGCGTCGCAGGTCGGACACGCACGATGAGCCACTCGAGATCGCATAGCCCTCGCGGTCGAGCCCCAGCACCAAGGCCTCGCCGTCGACGAAGAGACACGACAGTGCGGTGAGGTATTCGACCCGGTCATCGCCGCCGAGGAGGGATACGTCGGGGACCGTGGACGAGGCGACCTCGCGGATGCGGTCGGTGAGCTGCCGGGCGCGTGCGGCGTCGTCTGCGCGGTGGTCGTCAGCCCACTCCAGCCCACGCGCGGCCGAGATCACCGCGGGCAGACCCGCGTCGGGGAGGTCGAGCGGCGGAGCGTGGAGCCGCCGACGCACGGCGACCACGCTGACCCCGGGTGGGCCGCCCCAGGTCGAGGCTCGGCCCACGAGGAGCGACCAGCCCTCCGGGGGGTCGTCCCTGCCGAGGGTCACCGAGGCGTCGAGGAGGAGTGGGACGCCGGCCTCGTGACAGGCCTGAGCCACCTCGGCGACCGGCTGGCGGGTGCCCACCTCGTGGTTGGCCGTCTGGAGCACCGCGAGGGTGGGCCCGACAGCCGGAGGGTCGGCGAAGCCGCCGGCCCCGGCCCCCACGGCCTCAAGGTAGGCCGGGAGGTCGACCCGGGCAGTCCGGTCGACGCCGATGACGTCGGCCCTGCCCCCGCGGGCGACGAGGGCATCGGCCTCCACGAGGACGCTGCTGTGCTCCACGGCGGAGCAGATCAGTCGCTGCGGGGCCCCGGGAGCGCTCAGCCAGCGCCCGATGACGGCGGGGAGGGCCCCACCGGCCACAAGACTGACCTCGTCCGGTCGGGCCCCTATGCGGGCTGCGACGGCCTCATGGGCGGAGTCCCGCAGGAGAGCGGCGCGGCGCCCCTCCCGGTAGAGCCGGGCGGGGTCCGCCCAGCCGGCATCGGCCGCCACGGCCCAGGCCTCCCGGGCCGCCGGGTTGAGCGGCTGACCGGAGGCGGCGTCGAGGAAGCCCGCGGGTGGCGCAGCGGAGGGCACGTCGGCGACGCTACCTTCCCTGCCGCCGTAGGCCCTGCCGGAGACTCGGTTGCAGGTGGTCGCGCCCCCTGCCGGGCGAGGAATTCCCCTTGCGCTAGTGTCGCTGACGTGGAGCGACGGCGCCGCATTCTCCTGACATCAGCCGCACTTGGCCTCGTGGCCGTGACGGCCTCCGGTTGCACGGCCAATGAGGCCTTTTTCTTCGATCTGCCCGACCCCGCCACGGCGGAGGGCCCCATCGTCCAGAACCTCTGGCAGGGCACGTGGATCGCGGCGTGGGGCGTCGGAATCGTCACCTGGGCCCTCATCCTGTGGGCCGCGATCGCCTACCGTCGCCGCAAGGGCAACGACGGCGTTCCGGAGCAGACGAAGTACAACCTGCCGCTCGAACTGCTCTACACGATCGTCCCGCTGATCATGATCCTCGGCCTCTTCGTCTTCACCGCGCGCGATCAGACGGAGCTCCTCTCGGTCGAGAACGACCAGAGCGAGACCATCAACGTCGTCGGATTCCGATGGAGCTGGGCCTTCAACTACCTCGACGAAGAGGTGTACGACGTCGGCACGCCGGGGATCCCGCCCACGCTGTGGGTCCCTGTCGACGAGAAGATCAAGTTCGAGCTCACCTCGCCCGACGTCATCCACTCCTTCTGGGTGATCGACTGGCTCTTCAAGATGGACGTCATCCCGGGCAAGGTCAACACCTTCGAGATCACGCCCAACAAGGAGGGCACCTTCATCGGTCGCTGCGCCGAGTTGTGCGGTACCGACCATGCCCGCATGCTGTTCAACGTCAACGTCGTCTCGCGGGCGGAGTTCGAGCAGCACATGGAGGAGCTCCGCGCCAAGGGGCAGACCGGCAAGCTGGAGAGCGAGCGCGTCAACTACACCGGTGAGCGCCCGTCCGAGGGGAGAATCCTGTGACCATCCTCAATGATCCGGTTGCTGCACCGACCGCGACGCCGACTCCCAAGCAGGTGCGCAAGGGCCACCTTGGCCGCACGATCGTCAAGTGGGTCACGTCGACCGATCACAAGACGATCGGCTACCTCTACCTGATCACCTCCTTCTTCTGGTTCGTGCTCGCGGGCGCGATGGCGCTCGTCATCCGCGCCGAGCTCGCCACGCCCGGCATGCAGTTCGTGTCGCTGGAGCAGTACAACCAGCTCTTCACCATGCACGGCACGATCATGCTCTTCCTCTTCGCGACGCCGCTCTACGTCGGCTTCGGCAACGTGATCATGCCGCTGCAGATCGGTGCTCCGGACGTCGCTTTCCCGCGCCTCAACATGCTCGGCTACTGGCTCTTCTTCTTCGGCGGCCTCACCATCGCCCTGAGCTTCTTCACCCCTGGCGGCGCGGCATCCTTCGGCTGGTTCGCCTACCAGCCCCTGAGCAATGCCGTGAATTCCCCCGAGGTCGGCGCTGACCTCTGGCTGCTCGGCCTCGCCATGGGCGGCCTCGGCACCATCCTCGGTGCCGTCAACTTCATCACGACGATCTTCTGCATGCGCTGCCCCGGCATGACGATGTTCCGGATGCCGATCTTCACGTGGACGATCTTCATCACCAGCGTGCTCGTGCTCGTCGCCTTCCCGATCCTGGCGGCGGCGCTGCTCATGGCCTTCATCGACCGCCAGTTCGGCGCCGTCGTCTTTGAGGCGGAGAACGGTGGCGCCATTCTGTGGCAGCACCTCTTCTGGTTCTTCGGGCACCCGGAGGTCTACATCCTCGCGTTACCCTTCTTTGGCATCGCGAGCGAGATCATCCCCGTCTTCTCCCGCAAGCCGATCTTCGGCTACAAGGGACTGGTCTTCGCCACCATGGCGATCGGCGCGCTCTCGGTAGCGGTGTGGGCGCACCACATGTACGTCACGGGCTCGGTCTACCTGCCGTTCTTCGCCCTCATGACGATGCTCATCGCCGTTCCCACGGGTGTGAAGTTCTTCAACTGGATCGGCACCATGTGGCGAGGTTCGGTGAGCTTCGAGACGCCCATGCTCTACACGATGGGATTCCTCGTCACCTTCCTCTTCGGCGGTCTCACGGGCATCATCTTGTCGGCGCCTCCGCTGGACTTCCACGTGTCGGACAGCTACTTCGTCGTGGCGCACTTCCACTACGTCGTGTTCGGCACCGTCGTCTTCCTCATGTTCGCGGGCCTCTACTTCTGGTGGCCCAAGATGACCGGCCGGATGCTCAACGAGAAACTCGGTCACGTGCAGTTCTGGATGGTCTTCATCGGCTTCCAGGTGACCTTCCTCGTGCAGCACTGGCTCGGCGTGCAGGGCATGCCACGTCGATACGGCGACTACCTCGCCAGCGACGGCTTCACGACCCTCAACACCGTCTCGTCCATCGGATCGATCCTCGTCGGCCTGTCGACGCTGGTCTTCATCTGGAATGTCCTGTGGACATGGAAGAACGCACCCAAGGTGACGGTCGACGATCCCTGGGGCTGGGGCGGCTCGCTCGAGTGGGCGACCTCCTGCCCGCCGCCGCGGCACAACTTCACCTCGCTGCCCCGGATCCGCTCCGAGCGCCCGGCCTTCGACCTGCACCATCCCGAGCTCGCGGAGCACCAGCCAGCACCGGCTGGCCAGGTCACGACGGGGAGCGCCTCGTGAAGATCGGCGGCTGGTCCTTCGCCCTCGGGGCGATCTTCTTCCTCGCCGTAGGCGGCATCTACTTCTACGTCAGTGGTGACGAGATCGGCACCACTGCCCTGGTCATGACCGGTGGCCTTGCCTTCCTCGTGGCGTTCTACATCCTCTACACCAACAAGCGCCTTGACGGTCTGCCTGAGGACCGGTCCAATGCCGAGATCGACGAGGCCGACCCGGAGTACGGCTTCTACAGCCCCCATAGTTGGTGGCCGCTCCCCGTGGGCTTCTCGGCCATGCTCATCGCCCTGGGCTTCATTTTCGGCGCATGGCTCGTGGTCCTCGGGGTCTCGGTGCTGCTCGTATCGGTCATTGGCTGGCTCTTCGAGTACTACCGCGGCGAGTTCGCGCGCTGAGACACGGCGTCCGGCGGGTTATCCTCTTGGACATGCGCCGAGCCCTGATCGCCTCCGCCTCTGGCGTGGCCCTGCTCGCGATCACGGCCTGCCAGCCCAGCCTTGAGTTCACCTCGGCCAATCTCCCGGACGCTTCGATAGCGCAGATCGGGCTCGTGGATGCGATCGTGCGCGATGCCCCCATCGACCGACCGATCGTGGTCCACGTCGACCACGGGCGCCTCACGGATGTGCTGGTCACGGAAGGGCCGAGCCGGGTCGTCAAGGGTGAACTCTCCCCGGACGGGCGCACCTGGACCTCTCAGCGCTCCTACCTCGATTTCGACACCACCTACACCGTGCAGGCCACGGCGGTGGACGCGCGCGGCCAGGAGGCCTCCCTGACGGAGAAGATCCGCACGGTCGACCCGGACGGCTTCCTCAAGGCATCGCCCGGCCTGGAGGCCGGCACGGAGTTCGGAGTGGGCATGCCCCTCACCGTCAACTTCGACGAGGCGGTGAAGGATCGCGCGGCCGTGGAGAAGGCCATGATCGTGCGTACGCCGACTCCGATCCTGGGCGCCTGGTACTGGACCGGCCCCACTCAGGCGATCTTCCGCCCCCAGGACTACTGGCCGGGCAACTCCGACATCGAACTCGACATCGATCTGCGCGGAGTCGAAGCCGCCCCCGGTCTCTGGGGTCGCGACAACGTGCGGACGACCTACCGCACGACGGACAGCGTCGTCATGGAAGCGGACGCTCAGACGCTGATGATGAAGGTCTTCATCAACGGCAAGAAGGAGCGCACGATCCCGGTCACCATGGGCATGGATGGCTTCGAGACCCTGTCGGGTACGAAGTTGATCATGACCAAGGAGCGCACCCGCGTCATGGACAACGCCACGGCGGGGGTCTCCGAGGACGATCCGGATCACTACCGGGTCAAGGTCGACTACGCCATGCGTCTCACCTGGCACGGTGAGTTCCTGCATGCATCGCCGTGGGCAGCGGGGGCGTGGGGCAACAGCCGCATCAGCCACGGCTGCACCTCGATGAGCCTCGATAATGCGGGGTGGCTCTTTAGCGTGACGAACATCGGGGATCCCATCGAGATCACCGGGACCCCCTTGAAGCAGAACCCCGGCAACGGGATCACGGTCTGGAACATCTCCTGGGATCGCTGGGTCAAGGGCTCGGCCACCGGAGCCCATCTCACCTCACCCGAGGTCTGATGACGACCCTCAACGAGCTGGGCCTAAGCAAGTACCTGTCGCTCACGACCTTCCGCAAGGACGGCACGGCCGTCGCCACGCCCGTCTGGCTCGTGAGCGATGGCGACGCCCTCCGGGTGATCACCCAGGCTGATTCGGGCAAGGCCAAGCGGCTGCGCAAGGACTCTCGGGTTCTCGTGGCGCCCTGCGATGCCCGGGGCAATCTCAAGGGGGAGCAGGTCGAGGGTACGGCGACCCTCGAGGATGCGACCGAGACCGCGCGCACGGCGCAGCTCATCGAGAAGCGCTACGGCCTGCTGGGCAAGCTCTTCATGTGGCGGAGTCGGCGTGCGGCGAGCAAGCCGGGCGCCGCGGGACAGGTCGGCATCCGGGTCAGCGTCGCTGGCTAGGAGACCTCACTCGACGGTGATGCGGCCGTCGGGTGCGGGGACCTGCGTGACCACGCCGTTGACTGCGTCCTTCTTGATCGCGGCGACGATGTCGTCGAGGTAGGGCCCGCGGATCACCGCCTCCGCCGGCCGGAAGACATCCACGTAGCCGTCACCGCCGTACACCATGAAATCGATGGTTGCCACGGTGTAGGTCCGGTTGTCCGCAGGGATCGGTGTGCCGTCCGCGAGGGTGACGCGGGTAATCCGCTTGCCCACGGGGAGGTCGGGGTCAAAGGCAAAGCGGAATCCGGCGATCTGCGGGAAGCGACCGTCGGAGGGATATCCCGAGACGCCGTTCTCCAGGGCCTTCCAGAGGTCGGCGCCGGAGATCCGGGTGGTCGCCGCGCTGTTGCCGAAGGGGAAGACCGACACGAGGTCACCCAGAGTGACGTCGTATGGCCCGCTCGACCCGGGAGCGGGGCGGACCAGCGTGGGGTCGCCCGGGGTGTACTTGCTCGCGGGGAGGGTGTCGCGGATCCCGCCGCCGTTGAGGAAGGCCAGTTGGGTGCCGTAGGTGCGGCGCACGACCTCCGCGGAGTAGGTGCCCATGGGCGTCTCGCCGGAGCGCTCAACGGGGGGTACGCCGCCTCGGGGGAAGACGTCCGCGACGACGCCGACGCGCACATCGAGCTGGGCCCGGGTCTGCTCGACGTAGCCGTCCACGAGCGCCTGGACCACGGGGTCGGGGGCGACTCCCGCCATGTTGGCGACGGTGACGGGCTCGGTGTCGGCACCCACCACGCGGCCTGCGCGGGTGTCGACGCAGACCTGAGTGCGGGAGTACTCGAAGCCGGAGTTGGGCACCTGGGCGACGAACGTGCCCCGGACATAGGACATGAACTCCTGGTGCGTGTGACCGCCGTAGACGATGTCGGCGCCGCGCAGGTTGCGCGCGACCTCGAGCAGTCGACCCTTGGGGCGACCGTCGACGTTCATGGACCATCCCTGGTGCGCGAGGACGATGACCACCTCTGCTCCGCGGGCGCGCACCCGGTCGATGGCGCGCTGCACGCCACGCGTGGAGGCCGAGATGGTCACGTCCTGACCCGTGTCCGGGTCGGTGAGGTTGCCGGGTGCCACGACCTCGGGGGTGTCCTCGGTGTTCATGCCGACGATGCCGATCGTCACGCCGCCGCGGCGCAGCAGGACCGAGTCGCGCACCTGCTTCTGCTTGCCGGCAAGGGGCTCCAGGGTGTTGTAGTTGGACACGACCCACCGGAAGTCGGAGGCATCGATGATGCGGCGCAGGTGCTCCAGGGGGCGGTCATGCTCGTGGTTGCCGAAGGTTGAGACGTCCATGCCCATGAGATTGAGGGCCTTGATCGTGGGGAACTCCTCGAAGAGCGCGGACACGGGCGGCGCGCCGCCGATGTTGTCCCCTGATGACACGGTGAGCGTGGCCGGGACTCGGGCACGATCGCGCTTCCATGCACTCGCGAGCACGCCGGCTCCGGCGGCCGAGGGTGAGGCCTGGATGGCACCGTGGAAGTCGCTGAGCTGCAGGAGCTGGAGGTTGACGTAGCGCTTCGAGGCGCGTCCGGTGACGTCGATTGCATCGGCGCTGCCCGCGGGGGAGAAGCCGTACGCGTTGACTGCCTCGACCTGCGGCGTGATGACCGTCTGGCCCGCGACGACCGGCAGGACCGCGGAGGTGGCGCCTGCGGGGACGACGACCGGGCAGGAGCCTGGACCCGCATGGATGGAGTAGCGGGTGACGGGCGGGTTGGCTGCCACTGGGGCCCAGGAGACGCGTACGCCGCCGGAGACGGCAGTGGCGGTCACCTGGGTGGGCGCGGTCGGCTGGGCATAGGTGGGTGCGTCCTGGCGCGCTGCGGGGGCCGATCGCACTTCGGGGTCGGCACTGGCGGGGAGTGCCGACCCGGCGAGGCCGGCGAGGGCGATCGTCACGGCGGCCAGAGTGAGAGTGCGGCGGTGCATGACCCGGTGTCCCATGTGCAGGGACGCTAGCAAGGAAGGGTCCGCGATGCCCGACAGCGGACCGCCCCGGCGCCGTAGGCGGCCGGGGCGGTCGATGCGGTGAACTTGTGGAACTAGAGGTTGCCGCCGCGCTCCTCGAGCTGCTCGCGGTTGGTGGCGGGCTCGCCAGCGGTGTGGAGGACGCCGCCGTGGAAGGGCACCATCACGGTCTCGTCCTCGTCGTAGGCGTGCAGGGGTGCCTCGATTGCGGCGTCGTGGGACACGTGAGCCTGACCCGCCTCGATCTCGGCGCGCGTCGGCGGCACGATGTCGTCGGCGTAGAACCAGCGTGAGAGCTTGTAGCGGATGACGTCGATGCGGTAGTGCTTGTTGGCCACGCCGTTGGCATCGACCCGCTCCGGTGCCGGCAGGGGCGCCCGGTAGGCCTCAATTGCGGACTCCAGGACGGCGCGGTCCTTGACGTTGAGCGGCTCGTGGACCTCGATGAACTCACCGTGCGGCAGACGCAGGATCCGCCCGGACTCGTAGCCGTGGAGGAGCTTGTCGCGATCCTTGCGCTGCAGGCCAATGCAAATGCGGCGGGTGATGAGGAAGGCGATGGGCGGCAGCACGATCACAGCGATCCGCAGGAACCAGATGATCGAGTTGATCGACAGGTCGAAGGTGATCGCGATGACGTCGTTGCCGCCGCCGATGAAGAGCAGGATGTAGAACGTGATCGCCATGACGCCGAGGGCCGTGCGGGTCGGGGCATTGCGCGGCCGGTCGAGCAGATTGTGATCGCGCTTGTCACCGGTCACCCACGCCTCGAGGAAGGGGTAGAGCGCGGCGACCGTGAAGACGATGCCTGGGATGATCACCGAGGGGATGAAGATGTTCCACGAGATGGTGTAGCCGAAGAGCACCGTCTCGATGTTGGGGAAGATGCGCAGCGCACCGTCGAGCCAGCCGATGTACCAGTCCGGCTGTGATCCGGCGCCCACCTGATCCGGGGTGTAGGGGCCGAAGATCCAGATCGGGTTGATGGTCACGAGGCCGCCGATGAGGGCCGTGATGCCCAGGACGACGAAGAAGAAGCCGCCGGCCTTGGCCATGTAGATCGGCATGAGGGGGTAGCCCACGACGTTGTCGTTGGTGCGGCCCGGCCCGGGGAACTGGGTGTGCTTCTGGGTCCACACCATCATGAGGTGGACCGTGATCAGCGCCAGGATGAGCCCGGGGATGAGAAGGATGTGCACGGCGTAGAGGCGAGAGATGAACTCCGTGCCCGGGAACTCGCCGTCGAAGAGCAGGAAGGCGCCCCACGTGCCGACGATGGGAATCGCCTGGACGATGCCTCGGGCGATTTGCAAGCCCGTGCCCGACAGGAGGTCGTCGGGGAGGGAGTAGCCCGAGAAGCCAGCGCCGAGGCCGAGGGTGACGAGCGCGATGCCGATCACCCAGTTGAACTCGCGAGGCTTGCGGAAGGCGCCGGTGAAGAAGACGCGGAACATGTGCACGGCCATGGCGGCGATGAAGAGCAGGGCCGCCCAGTGGTGCATCTGGCGGATGAGCAGTCCACCGCGAACGTCGAAGGAGATGT
>CAZLNF010000050.1:0-11082 GCA_964560885.1 uncultured Actinomyces sp.
GTCGCATGCAGGCACGATATCCGTGCACCTATGCGGCGTACTGCCGATCACCGGCCGGCTTCTAGGGCGCAACGGACCATCAGCCGATAGGGCAGTGAACGGCGCTGGATCTGGTTGACGGTGCCCACGACGGTGATGCCGAGTTCGGGGGCGCGGAACATCACGACGCCTGACGCCCCCGAATGGCCGATGAAGGGCGGGACCCGCCGGAAGCCCGTGAGGAGTGCGGGCATGCGGAAGCGCATGATGCCGTTCCCGTACTCGAGCGGGAAGAAGATCCGGTGCCAGTCCGACGCGATCCAGTTCAGGGTCTCTGACGTGAAGAGAGTGCCCGCAAAGAAGGCGTCAAGGAATCGTAGGCCGTCGCCGAGGGTACTGACGATGCCGCCATCGGCCTGCACGGAAGCCATCGCCCGGGGGATGTTGACTGTGGTGTCACCGACTCGCAGCGGCGCCACAGAGTCGTAGCGGGGGATGTCGTCAACGCCGAAGACATAGGTATCGGCGAGACGAAGGGGAGAGCAGATGCGTTCATGCACGGACTCGGCGAAGCTTCGTCCATCGAGCTGCTCGATGAGAGCACCCAGGAGTTGATAGCCCGTGTCGGAGTACCGACCCTTGCCGGGAGCGCCGGGCCCGATTTCGCGGCTCCACGCAAGCACGTCCGTGACCTCCCATCCGAAGTCGTCGCTGAGTGCGCGCGCGAAGGTTGTGTCACCTCCTGGTCGCTTGCCCTCGAAGTAGTCGGGCAGGCCCGCCGTGTGCGCCATGACCTGCTGCACGGTGATCTCTGCACCCAGGTCGCGATGATCGCGGGTGACGATGCCTGTGAGATCGAGATGAGGGAGATAGTCACCGATCGGGGTCGTCCACCGCAGTCTGCCTTCGTCCTTGAATTGCGCCAAGATCGCGGTGACATAGAGCTTGGTCGCGCTGGCGATGAAGAATGGTCGACTCGGATCCCCGTATGTCACATCAACGGCGCCGTCGTCGCTGCGGAGCCTCCAGAGCACGTCGCCCGAGCGACCTCCGTCGGCGACCTTCTCGATCTCGCGTCGGACCTTTGCGTCGGTGTCCACGTGCACAGTCTCGCGCATGGCAGGCTGTCACCGGGAGGTAGTCATGCGCGTCAAGGGAGTGGCGGTAGCCGCTACGACAGTGGTCGCAGGGGTCGGCGGCGTTCTCGCCTACACCGTCACCCGCGTGCAAGGCCGTGCCACCGGGGATGTCAGTGAATATCTCGGGAGCAGCCCCCGCGTGGCGCAACCCGTCGTCGTCGCGGGCGCAAGCATCGTCCGTGGGCGCGCTTCCGTCGACTTCGTGCAGATGCTGCGGGAGCGCTTTCCCTCGCGTGACTTCGTCAATGCAGGTGTCAACGGCAACGTCGCGTGGGAATTGCTCCAGCGACTCGATTCCGTGATTGCCTGCAGGCCAGCGCAGGTGATCATCCTCATCGGCACCAATGATGTCCAGGCGATGCTCAGCGCGGATGCGACGCGCGAAGTGCGCGAGTCCAAGCACTTGCCGGAGGACCCTTCCCTCGGCTGGTACGCCGCGTGCATGAGTGAGATTGTCACGAGACTGCGCGCTGCAGACGCAAGCGTGGGGTTGTGCTCCCTCCCTCCGATCGGCCAGGACCTGGATGCCCCCGTCAACGTCATGGTGCGCGAGGCCAATGCGGTCATTCGTGGCGTCTGCGAGGCTTCGGGGGCGGCGTACCTGCCCGCCTACGAGCACCTCACCGAGATGCTGGCCAGCCAGGGGGCGACGAGGGGACCGGCCTGGACGGGCTCGTGGGCACCTGGCGTGGCCTCGCTCGTCGAGCACTTCGCGCTGGGGCGCAGTTACGACGCCATCGCCTTGGCCCGCGGCTGGATCCTGTCGCCCGATGGCGTGCACATGGATTCGACCGGCGCAGGAATCATCGCCGATGTGGCCGCCGACTGGCTGGAGCGTCAGTCGAGCACGGAATAGGCGGAGTCGCCGATGTTAATGGCGATGACGGGATCATCTGCCGGATTGAGCCAACGCAATAACCATGTGAGATCAGCTGCGCGCATCGAGATGCATCCCTGAGTCGGCTTGCCTTCGGACACGTGGAGGAAGAACGCCGACCCGCGGCCGGGAATCACGGGATCGCTGTTGTAGTCGATGACGATGGCGTATTTGTAGGCGTCGATATCGCCGAGTTGCTCGGACCGTGACTGCCGGAATCCGCATGAGCCGCCGGGCCGGCACACGCGCATCGTGTTGTAGTGCGGGCTGCGCACATCGCTTACCCACCAGTGTGAGAGGCCCACGCGGGTGTAAGGCAACGCCGCACCGGGGTCGGGGGCGCGACCGAAGGCTTCCGTGAGCGCGAAGACTCCGCGCGGAGTGCGCGAGCGCCGCTCGGATGCCAGTCCGACCCCCTCCTCGCCGACGTAGACGGAGATAGGGCCACGCACGCGCGTGAAGCTCTCACCACGCCGCTGCCAGGCCTCGAGCACGCCGGTGGTCGAGGTGGAGGACTTCACGGAGACGGTGATGACCTGCAGGGGATCAGCGGGCGGAGCGGCCTGGGCTGCGGGCAGCGCGGTCACGGCGAGGATCGCACTGGCAGCAGCGAGCAGGGCCTTCACTCCGTCAGGCTACGTCAGGCGTGCACGACGAGGTCGATCCCGCTCTTTACCGAGTGGGCTCCATCGCGTGTGACGACGTAGGCGTCCTGGCGGCCCCGCACGGAGAAGGGCCACGCCTCACCTCCGCCGGGATCCTCTGCAACCAGTGCGGTGTCCTCATCGATGCCGAGCACCGTGCCGCCATGTGAGACGAAGGGACGCAGCGCCATGTCGGGCAGCCACCGCGTGTATCGATCGAAGTGCGGCAGGATCCGTGCATCGGGCACGACGCCGAGTCCGTCGAGTGGCGCGGCACCCGGGCGGCGAAAGTGCTGGATCGAGCCGCCCATGACCATGGCCCCAGCACTGCAGCCCGCGAGGCCTGCGCCACGCACCCAGGTGCGCCGAATCGCCTCCCATGCGGGTGTGTCGCGCAGGGTCTTGGCCAGGAAGGTCGGGTTGCCCCCGGACAGGTAGACGAGGCCGGCTCGCTCGATGAGCGGGACCCATCGCTCGTCCATCGCGTCCTCGCGCGTGCGGATGTCGATGACGACCTGCTCGGCCTTGAGGCGCTCGGCAGCCTGGCGGCCGAGGTCATGCCAATGCGCCAGGCTCTTGTCGCCCTCGGGTGCCGCTGCGGTGGCCAGCTGCACGTAGACGCGAGCATTGTCGGCGAAGAGCCAGTCCTCGACGTCGGCGAGGACAGGGAGGTACTCCCCGCTGCCCACCAGGGCGAGTCGACCGGCCATGCCGGGACTCTAGGGGGAGCCCAGATCGCAGTCGCCGGCTACTCGCCCTTCTTGCCCTCGTCGAAGGCCTGCTTGATCTCATTCCAGTAGCCGGTCGCCTTCTCGGCGGCCTGGTCGGTGAGCTCACTTGCCTTGTCGGTCACGGCGCCGGCGAGGTCTTCGACCTGGGCCTCCGCCTGGTCGGCCGCGCCCTCGGCCCGGAGCTTGTCGTTGCCGGTGAGAGCTCCGGCAGCCTCCTTGAGGCGTCCCTTGAGGTCCTTGTAGACCGGGTCCATCGCGTCCTCCCTCGGCTCTGTGATCGGCGTACCCCTAGACGGTAGCCGCTGCAGGGCGGTCACGGCCAGGAATGCATCGGTCATCCCGGGTGTTTCGGGCGGTAGCGTGCAGGGGAAGGGAGGGCAGGTGTCAGGCAGCGTCGAACTCGCGATTTCGGGCATGACGTGCTCCACCTGCGCGTCGCGCATCGAGCGCAAGCTCAATCGTGTGCCTGGCGTGCACGCCACGGTCAACTATGCGACCGAGAGCGCGCACATCGATCTGGACTCCGACATCTCCGTCGCAGAGCTCGTCCGCGTCGTCGAGCAGACCGGGTACGCCGCCGCCCCTGTGAGTGATGGCGGTAGCGACGACGGTGACGTCGATTCCCTGCGCACCCGATTTGTCATCTCGCTCGTGCTCGCGCTTCCTGTCGTGGCGATCTCGATGGTGCCCATCCTGCAATTCCCCGGATGGCAATGGGTGGCCTTGGCCCTGACCACGGTCATCGTGGCCTGGGGTGCCTGGCCCTTCCACCGTGCGGCGGCCGTCAATGCCCGCCACGCCGCGGCGACGATGGACACGCTCGTGAGCATGGGTGTCCTCGCGGCGTACTTCTGGAGCCTGTGGGCCATCGTCTTCGGAGGAGCGGGCGTCATCGGCTACACCATGTCGCACGGCCTCGGCGGTCACTCGACGTCGGGCACTCCGGACATCTACCTCGAGGTCGCCGCGGCCGTGCCGGTCTTCCTGCTCGCGGGCAGGTGGTTCGAGGCGCGCGCCAAGCGGCGCTCGACTGCTGCCCTGCGGGCGCTCGCCGCGCTTGCCGCCCCTGATGCAGCTCTCCTCGTCAAT
Source organism: uncultured Actinomyces sp. (assembly GCA_964560885.1). Classification (GTDB taxonomy): domain Bacteria; phylum Actinomycetota; class Actinomycetes; order S36-B12; family S36-B12; genus Mxb001. The sequence continues at coordinate 4,460 of CAZLNF010000050.1, forward strand.
GGAGTCGAGACCCGCGTGCCGGTTGCCGAAGTGCGCGTCGGGGATGTGTTCGTCGTGCGGCCGGGGGAGCGCATCGCCACCGACGGTGTGGTGGACGAAGGTGCCAGCGCCGTCGACACCTCACTGCTCACGGGTGAGTCGGTGCCGGTCGAGGTCGGGGTCGGCGATGCGGTCGTCGGCTCCACGATCAACGTCGATGGGGTCCTCACCGTGCGGGCGACGCGCGTCGGTGCCGACACGCAGTTGGCGCGCATCTCCCGCCTGGTGGTGCAGGCCCAGGCGGGCAAAGCCCCTGTGCAGCGCCTGGCCGACCGCATCTCGGCGGTCTTCGTGCCCGTCGTCATCGGGATTTCCCTCGTCACGCTGGCCGCCTGGCTGCTCTCGACCGGGGAGGTCGAGGCGGCCTTCACCGCGGCGGTGGCGGTGCTCATCATCGCCTGCCCGTGCGCTCTCGGACTTGCCACGCCGACCGCGATCCTGGTCGGCACGGGTCGCGGCGCGCAGTTGGGCATCCTCATTCGCGGGCCCGAGGTGCTGGAGGACACGCGTCGAGCTTCGGTGATCGTGCTCGACAAGACGGGGACGGTGACGACAGGGCGCATGTCCCTGCGCGATGTGCTGGTCGCCGAGGGCGAGGATCCCGTGATCGTCGGCAGCATGGCCGCGGCGGTCGAGCGCAATAGCGAGCATCCCGTGGCCAAGGCGATTGCGGGTGGCCTTGACGTGGAGTCCGCGGTCGACTTCGCCAATCATCGCGGGCTGGGCGTGACGGGGCGGGTCAGCGGCATGGCCGTCGCCGTGGGGCGCCCGGGTTGGGTCGCGGACATGGTAGGTGCGCCCGGGGTGCCCCCAGGGCTCGCCGCGAGCATTGACGCTGCGGAGTCCGAGGGTGCGACCGCGGTGGTGGTCGGTTGGGATGGCGCCGTGCGGGGTGCGCTCGTCGTCGCCGATGCGATTCGGCCCACGAGTGCGCGTGCGATCGCACTCCTGCGCGACCTGGGGCTCAAGCCCGTGCTGCTCACCGGTGACAACTCCCGGTCGGCTCGCGCGGTCGCGCGCGCTGTCGGAATCGATGATGTGCGGGCCGATGTGCTGCCGGAGGACAAGGTCGCCGTGGTGCGCGAATTCCAGGCGACGGGCGCCTCTGTCGCCATGACGGGTGACGGTGTCAATGACGCAGCAGCCCTGGCCCAGGCCGACCTCGGCATTGCCATGGGAGCGGGCACGGACGCGGCGATCGAGGCGAGTGACATCACCCTGGTGCGCTCCGACCTGTTGTCCGCGGTCGATGCGATCCGACTCTCTCGGCGCACCCTGAGGACCATCAAGGGCAACCTCTTCTGGGCCTTCGCCTACAACGTGGCCATGATCCCGCTGGCCGCGGTGGGCCTGCTCAGCCCGCTCTTCGCGGGCGCCGCGATGGCTTTCTCGTCGGTCTTCGTCGTCGCTAACAGCCTCCTCTTGCGCCGCTTCCGTCCTGTGTCGTAGCTGACCCATCTGCCGCTCAGGTGCTGAGGTCACGCCGGGTGAACAGCCACGTACCCGCGACCGCGAAGGCGAGGCAGATCGCCAGCGGGAGGAGGAGCGACCGCGGCCCCGGAGCCGTGGTGAGCGGATCGGAGCCGAGGAACCAGTACCAGGGCGAGACCGTCCGCAGGAACTCCAATGCATCGGCTAGTGACGCGAAGACCTGGCCGAGGAACCCGATGACGGCAACTGCCGACGCGACACCGAGGGCAAGAGCCTTGCGCCCGAAGGCTGCCCCCACGCCAAACGCGAGGCCGGCGTAGAGCATGACCATGGCCCACATGGTGAGGCCAGCCGACCACAGTCCCCAGGTCGGGATTCCTGCTTGGAGATCGACCACGGGGGAGAGAAGGGCAAGCGCCCCGGTCGACACGGCCGTGACCGCCAGCGTGGTAATCGCGACCCCGGCGAAGCGGCCTGCGGCGAGAGACCATCGCGTGAGCGGCCCTGCCAGCGTCATCTCCAGCGTGCCGTCCGATTCCGCGCCTGCGATGGCCCAGACAGCTGCCGCGAGGGCCATGACCAGGATGAGGAGCGGGTACATGTTGGAGTAGAGCTGGCTCATCAGGTAGCCCACCGGACTGGACAACGAAGCGCCGGCGACGCCGAGGGTGTCGCGCAGCGATTCCGGAAGCGACTGCACATAGGCATCGAAGTCGGCTCCCGAATCCTCGATCGATGGGAAGAACAGGACCATGACGACGACGAGGGAAACAGTCCCGAGGGTCCAGGCCAGGAGGCTGCGCCATCGCTCGGCCAGCATCTGGCGAAGCACGATCAAGGCACTCATCGCGGCCGCTCGGTGATCGAGTGGAACGCCTGGTCGAGTTCCCCGGAATCGGTGCGGATGCGCAGTACTCCGAGAGGCGCGAGGCGGTCCACGGCTGCTCGCGCGGATCCGGTGACGACCACCTCTACGTCGTGACCGCGGATCTCGAAGGAGTCCACGCCGGCGGCCCCGTGGAGGATGCCGTCCGAGGGCGTCTCCGCGAGCGTGAATGTCAGGTGCTGGCGCGCGTTCGCCAGCAGCTCGCGCGCGGTCGTGTCGGACACCAGGCGCCCGTGGCTGAGTACGGCGACACGGTCCGCGATCGCCTCGGCCTCGCTGAGGATGTGGGTACTCAGTAGGGTCGCCGCGCCAGCCTGGCGGCGTTCGCGCACGAGGTCGAGGACGACGTCCTGCATGATCGGGTCCAGGCCCGACGTCGGCTCGTCCAGGACGAGCACCGCGGGATCGGCCAGCATGGCGAGCAGTACGCCGACCTTCTGGCGATTGCCCTTCGACAGCGTTGCGAAGCGGCGATCGAGCGGGAGGTCGAGACGTTCGGCCAGGGCGGTGACGGCCTCCGGCGGCACTTCGCGGCCCATGTTCGCGAGGAGCCGCCGCCGGAAGCGGACAATCTGCCGGGGAGTGAGACGCGGCTCGAGCCGCAGGTCGCCGGGCAGGTAGCCGATGCGGGAGCGTATGTCGGGGTCGCGACTGTCGCCGCCCAGGACCGTCACGCTGCCGCTCGTCGGCTGCAGGTAGCCCAGCAGGCAGCGCATGAGGGTGGACTTGCCAGCGCCGTTCGCCCCGAGCAGGGCGTGGACCTCCCCGGGACGGATCTCCAGGGTCACCCCGACCACGGCCCGGACCTCTCCGAAGACCTTGGTGAGGTCGTTGAGGCGAGTGTGGGCTGTGCTCACTTCGTCAGGCTAGGCGGGCATCCAGACACTGCCTGTGCCCTTGCTCACAAAGCTGACCGTGTAAGGGTTTTCACGGTTTTCGGATGGTTGCAGGAACGGCAGGATGGCGCCAGGCCGCCCCGGCGGCACTCGGACAACGGCGTTCGACCGAAGGGAATCCCATGACGATCCGCGGCCTGGAGAACCCGCCCACCCGCAACAAGAAGTTGCTCGAGTGGGTCGAGGAGGTCGCGGAGCTGACCCAGCCCGACGAGGTGATCTGGTGCGACGGCTCCGATGCGGAGTGGGAGCGTCTCACCTCCCAGATGGTCGACGGCGGCACCTTCATCCGACTCAATCCGGAGCTGCGCCCGAATTCCTTCCTCGCGCGATCCGACCCCAGTGACGTCGCACGCGTCGAGAGCCGCACCTACATCTGCTCGCAGTACGAAGCCGATGCCGGGCCCACCAACAACTGGATGGATCCCGTCGAGATGAAGGGCATCCTCGGGGGCCTCTTCGCCGGTTCCATGCGCGGTCGCCCGATGTACGTCGTCCCCTTCTCCATGGGCCCGCTCGGCTCGCACATCGCGCAGCTCGGCGTCGAGCTCACCGACTCGCCGTACGTCGTGATCAATATGAAGATCATGACCCGCATGGGTGCCGCGGCACTCGAGGAGATCGGCGAGCGTGGCGACTTCGTCCCTGCCGTGCACTCTGTGGGCTACCCGCTCGTCGATACCGATGGCAATGCGCGGCCCGACGTTGCCTGGCCCTGCAATGACACCAAGTACATCACCCACTTCCCCGAGACCCGCGAGATCTGGTCCTACGGATCCGGCTACGGCGGCAATGCCCTCCTCGGCAAGAAGTGCTTCGCGCTGCGCATCGCCTCGGCGATGGCGCGTGACGAGGGTTGGATGGCCGAGCACATGCTCGTGCTCAAGCTCACGTCACCCGCGGGCGACACCCGCTACCTCACCGCGGCCTTCCCCTCGGCCTGTGGCAAGACCAATCTCGCGATGCTCGAGCCCACCATCCCCGGCTGGACGGTCGAGACGGTTGGCGACGACATCGCATGGATGCGCTTCGGCAAGGACGGCCGCCTCTACGCCATCAATCCCGAGGCGGGCTTCTTCGGTGTCGCTCCCGGGACGGGAATGCACACGAATGCCAACGCCGTGAAGTCGCTCTACGCCAATTGCATCTTCACCAACGTCGCACTGACCGATGACGGCGATGTCTGGTGGGAGGGCCTCACCGAGGAGACCCCGGCCCACCTCATCGACTGGAAGGGCAACGACTGGACACCGGCCTCGGGCGAGCCCTCCTCGCACCCCAATGCCCGCTTCACCGCTCCCGCCGGGCAGTGCCCCTCGATCGCACCCAACTGGGAGGACCCTCAGGGCGTGCCCGTCGACGCGATCCTCTTCGGCGGGCGCCGGGCCACGAACGTCCCCCTCGTCACCGAGTCCTTCGACTGGGAGCACGGCGTCTTCATGGGGTCGACCGTGTCCTCGGAGCAGACGGCCGCGGCAGAGGGGAGCGTCGGGGAGTTGCGCCGAGATCCCTTCGCCATGCTGCCCTTCTGCGGCTACAACATGGCGGACTACTGGGCCCACTGGCTGAAGATCGGCGACTTCACCACTCCGGACAAGCTCCCGCGCGTCTACCAGGTGAACTGGTTCCGCAAGGACGCCTCCGGTAGGTACATCTGGCCCGGCTTCGGCGACAACTCCCGCGTCCTCGACTGGATCGTGCGGCGCGTGGCTGGCGACGCCGAGGCGACCGAGACGCCTCTCGGCCGCATCCCGGCCGAGGGCGAACTCGACCTCGAAGGGGTGGACATCACGCCTGAGCAGGCGGCCGAGCTCTTCGCCGTCAATGCCGAGTCATGGCTCGCCGAGGCCGATCTCACCGAGGAGTACTACGCGAAGTTCGGCGATCGAGTGCCCGCAGCACTGCGCGGTCAACTCGACGCGCTGCGCAGCCGCCTGCAGCAGGCCTAGCCCGGGGTCCGCTGCCAGTCGAACTTTGGGTAGAAAGTGCCCCGGCAGGGCGTTATCCACCCAAAGTTCGAGGTTTTCGGGTCCGGAGCGGGGCGCCTCACGTGAGGGTGGCGACGAGCAGGGCCTTGATCGTGTGCATGCGGTTCTCGGCCTGATCGAAGACGATGCTCGCGGGGGACTCGAAGACCTCATCGGTCACCTCGACTCCACCCCGCAGGCCGAACTCTTGCGCGACTGTGCGGCCCACCGTCGTCTCCTCGTCGTGGAACGCCGGCAGGCAGTGCATGAAGCGCGCATCCGCCCGCCCCGTGAGATCCATGACGGCTGAGTCGACGCGGTAGGGAGTAAGGAGCGCGACGCGCTCGGCCCAGACCTCGGCCGGCTCGCCCATGGACACCCAGACATCGGTGTGCACGAACTGCGCCCCGGGCACACCCTCGGCGGGATCCTCAGTGAGCAGCAGTCGTGCGCCTGTGCGCTCGGCACGTTCCTCGGCGGCGCGGCGCACCTCAGGGGCGGGCCACAGTGCCTCCGGGGCGACGATGCGCACGTCGGCACCGAGCATCGCTCCGCTCACGAGTAGGGAGTTGCCCATGTTGTAGCGCGCGTCACCGAGATAGACGTAACTGAGGGAGCCGTCAGGGGAGTACTCGCGCATGGTGAGCATGTCCGCGAGCATCTGCGTGGGGTGCCACTCGTTGGTGAGGCCGTTGTAGACGGGCACATCGGCGTGGCGAGCGAGCTCCTCGACGGTCGATTGATCATCGCCGCGGTACTCGATGGCATCGAACATGCGCGCGAGCACCCGCGCCGTATCGGCCATGGACTCCTTGTGGCCGATCTGGGAGGTCTGTGCGTCGAGCACCGTGACCTGGGCGCCCTGCTGGTACGCCGCGACCTCAAAGGCGACACGGGTGCGCGTGGAGGTCTTGCCGAAGATCAACGCGATGACCCGGTCCTGGAGACGGCGTACCTCTCGGCCAGCCTTGCGCTCGGCCTTGAGTTCAGCGGCGAGGCTGATCAGCCCGTCGAACTCCGCGTCGGTGAGGTCGAGCTCCCTGAGCAGGTCGCGTCCAGTGAGGTTCACCGGACGAGGCTAGCGGGATGGCAATCCCGGCTTCGACCTCAGGCAGAGACGGACATGAGGGGCCGGATGGCGGCGTCGATCTCAGGTGCGGCCATGCGGGCGCCTTCGCCGCGGCGACGGGGGTACTCCGCGAGGTCGATGCGGGCGTAGATGGCCTCGCGGTCCTCCTCGGTGAGACCGCCCCACACGCCGTAGGGCTCGCGTGCCCGGACGGCGTAGTCGGCGCACTCGATCCGCACCGGGCAGCTCGCGCAGACGGCCTTGGCGGCCATGTCGCGCGAGCGGCGGGCGGAGCCGCGCTCGTTTTGGGGGTGGAAGAAGAGAGTCGGATCGGC
>CAZLNF010000051.1:0-4301 GCA_964560885.1 uncultured Actinomyces sp.
ACGGTGATGACCGACTGGAGCAGGCCCATGGAGTTGGAGCCCTTGCCATAGCGGCACGGCTCGACGTGGGTGCCGACGTCGTCGGGGAAGAAGCTCGAGGTGATGGCGACTCCGCGGGTGTAGTCCGCATCCGGCGACTTGGCCACGGCACCGAGGATCGACTCGGAGTTGGTGCGCGACAGGCGCCCCAGCATGCGCGACAGGCGTGGAAGCTTGCCCTCGTCCTTCATGCGATGGAGGAGCTTCTGGGTGTTGTAGGTGCCCGCGGCCATCACGACCTGCTCAGCCGTGAAGGTCCGGGTGCGCCGCGAGAGGCTGCCGGTGCGCTTGGTGGTGATCGTGTAGCCACCACCCAGGCGCGGCTCGATGGAGGTGACCGTCGTCAGCGGATGCACGACCGCCCCCGCTGCCTCGGCGAGGCCGAGGTAGTTCTTGGGCAGGGTGTTCTTGGCGTTATGCCGGCAGCCGGTCATGCACTCGCCGCACTCAGTGCAGCCCGTGCGCACCGGGCCCACGCCGCCAAAGAAGGGATCGGGCTTGGTCACGCCAGGTCCATCGCCGAAGTAGACACCGACGGGCGTCATCTGGAAGGTGTGACCCACGCCCATCTCATCCGCGACCGCCTTCATGACGACGTCGCTGGGGGTCATGGTCGGGTTGGTGACAACGCCGAGCATGCGAGATGCCTGGTCGTAGTAGGGGGCCAACTCACTCGCCCAGTCGGTGATGTGTGCCCACTGCTTGTCCTCGAAGAACCGCTTCGGCGGCACGTAGAGGGTGTTGGCATAGACAAGGGAACCGCCACCCACTCCCGCGCCCGCGAGGACCACGACGTCCTTGAGCACATGGATGCGCTGGATGCCGGTGCAGCCGAGGGCGGGGGCCCACAGGAAGCGGCGCAGGCGCCACGAGGTCTTGGGGAAGTCGGCATCGTTGAAGCGCCGCCCGGCTTCGAGCACGCCGACGCGGTAGCCCTTCTCCGTCAGACGAAGCGCGGCGACCGACCCGCCGAAACCAGAGCCCACGACGAGGACGTCATAGTCGAAGCCGGACACCATCAGCCTCCCTGTGATCGGAGTTCAGCCTGCCTTGCCTGCAGACTAGAGCCGCAGTCGTCCCATCGTGCCCACCGCCGTGGCGAGGAACTGGCCCCATCGTTGCGCGTCCAGGCCCAACTGGGGGCCGAAGCCGAGAAGTCGCTGTGTCGCGATGGCCTGGGGCTCGGTGTAGTTGAGCAGGCCACCCTCGCCGTGGCGGTGGCCCAGGCCGGAGTCGCCCACTCCCCCCATGGCGGCAGCGGTGGAACCCCACGAGGCGGCGTAGCCCTCGTTGACGTTGACCGACCCCGTCCGCAGTCGCCGAGCCAGGCGCCGCCCGGCACGCAGGTCGCGGGTGAGGATCGAGGCATTGAGTCCGTACGTCGTGTCATTGGCCCGGCGGACAGCCTCCTCGTCGTCGTGCACCGGGTAGACGGCCGCGACAGGACCGAAGGTCTCTTCGCGACATAGCGTCATGGACTCCGTCACGTCGGCGAGCACCGTCGGCTCGAATGCCAGCGGACCGACATCGGGTCGGGCCCTGCCACCCGCGAGGACCGTGGCTCCTAGCGCCACGGCTTCATCGACATGGGCCTTGACCCGCTCGAGGTGCACGGGCGAGATGAGGCAGCCGATGTCCCCCTCCCATCCGGGCCCGGATGCGATTCGCATCGAGAGAACGCGCGGGATGAAGTGCGCAAGGAACGCGTCGTAGACGTCGACGTGGACGTAGATGCGCTCCATCGAGATGCACAGTTGCCCGGCGTTGGCGAAACAGGCGCGCACTGCGGTCTCGGCAGCCTTGGCCGGGTCGACGTCGGCACGCACGATCATGGCGTTCTTGCCGCCCAGCTCGAGGGTGCACTCGACGAGGCGCTTCGCGCACCTCTCGGCAACGATGCGGCCCGTGGCGGTGGAGCCCGTGAACATCACGTGGTCCGAGGCATCGATGACGAGGGGGCCGGCCACGGGGCCTTCGCCCGGCACGATGGCCATGAGCCCGTCGGGCAGGCCCGCGAGAAGGAATTGCTCCAGCACCCACGCGGCGACGAGGGTCGTCTGGGGATCAGGCTTCAACAGCACGCCATTGCCCGCAAGGAGCGCGGGCACCGCGTCGCTTGCGGCAAGGGTGAGCGGGTAGTTCCACGGCGCGATGATGCCGACGAGGCCGACCGGCTTGCGGAGTTCCTCGACCCCCACCAACACGGGCAGGGCTCCGCGCACGCGACGCGTGCGGAGTAGTTTGGCGGCGGTGCGTGTGTAGTACTGGGTCACGACGGCGACATCGAGGACCTCCTCGAGCGCATCAGCCCGCGACTTGCCTACCTCCCACTGCAGCAGGTCGAGTGCCTCATCGCGCTTCGCGATGACGAGATCGTGGAAACGCCGCATGATGCGCACCCGATCGCGCACCGGACGCTCCGCCCATTCACGCTGCACGGAGCGCGCCCGCGCTGCCGCGCTCTGCACGTCGTACTCGGTGGCGAGGGGCAGGCGATAGAGCACGTCGCCGGTGAAGGGCGCGTAGACGTCGCGCGTCTCGGCATCGGGCGCGACAGCGAGACGGGACACGAGGGACGCGGCTGCGGGCGGCGCCGACAGAATGGCCATGCGGCCAGACTACGCGCGAATGAGGGGGTGGCGGTCGGCGTACGCTGCGATCTCTGCTGCCACTCGCGCCTCGTCCCAGCCCAGGAGGGGGGCGATGAGGGGGGCGACGGCTGTGGCCGCGGCCCGACCGTGGTCGGGCGACTCCGGCGTGATCCGCAGCCGCCGCACGAGGACATCCTCAAGGTCTAGGGCGCCCTGGGAGGTCACCGCCACCACGGCCTCGGCCGCCAGGTGCCGGCCCTCGGGCGGAAGCGGCGCGCGGAGGCTCGGATCGGCGTCGAGGACATCGAAGACCTCGCTCACGCGCGAGCCATGCCGTCGCAGGAGGCGCTCCACCGTCTCGACGGGCAGATCCCATCGCTCCGCAAGGCTCGCCCGATCGGCCCACAGGTCTGTGAATCCCACGGCGCCGACGAGGGGAATGTCGGCGGTCGAAGATGCGGGGAGGGAGTCCTCGTCGAGATCGGCCACGGCGGCGTCGACCGCATCCGCGGCCATGACGCGGTACGTCGTGTACTTGCCTCCGGCGATGGCCACCAGCCCCGGCACGGGGTGGAAGACCATGTGCTCGCGCGAGACCTGCGTGGTCGCCTCGGCAGACTCCTCGGCGACCAGGGGCCGATAGCCGGCGTAGGTGCCGATGACGTCTTCGCGTCGCAGCGGTCGCGCGAGCCAGCGATTGGCCTGGCCGAGGAGGTAGGCGATCTCGTCCTCCGTCGCCTCAGGATCGGCCAGGCTCTCATCGTCATTGCGCTCGGTGTCGGTCGTGCCGACGATCCAGTCGCCGCCCCAGGGCAGCAGGAAGAGCACGCTCGCGGGAGTCCGGGCAATGATCGCCGTGGTCGACCGGATGGCCTCGCCACGCACGACGAGATGCACTCCTTTGCTCTGCTGGACGCGCTCGGGTGCCTCAGCATCGACGAGCCGCAGGATCTCATCGGTCCAGATGCCGACCGCGGCGATGACCACGCGGGCACGAATGTCGAGGCGGGTGCCGGTGAGTTCATCCTCCACGCGGACGCCCGTCACGCGATCACCGTCCCGGAGCAGGCCCGTGACCCGGGTGCGCGTCAGCACATGGGCACCGTGCCCGGCTGCCGTGCGCGCCACGGCCACGGTGTGCCGGGCATCGTCGATCTGCGCGTCATGGAAGCGCACGGCACCGGCGATCTCCCCTGCGTCCAGATCCGGAGCGAGCTCCTTGGCTTCGTCGACATTGAGGCTCTTGGGTCTCGGCATCGTGCCGCCGTAGCTGCCGATGCGACTGAGGGCGTCATAGAGGCGCACCCCGGAGGCGACGTAGGGCCGCTCCCATTTCTTGCCGACGGGGAAGAGAAAGGGAATGGGGCGCACTAGGTGGGGGGCCAGTCGGTCCAGCAGGAGACCGCGCTCCGTCAGCGCCTCATGGACGAGGGAGAACTCCCGCTGCTCGAGGTAACGCAGTCCACCGTGGGCGAGGCGAGAGGATCGCGAGGAGGTGCCGGCGGCGAGATCGCTCTGTTCCACCAGGGCAACGGAGAGCCCCCGCGAGGCTGCGTCGAGGGCCGCCCCACATCCCACGACCCCGCCTCCGATGACGACCACATCAACGTCGTGGTCGCGCAGATAGTCGATCGACCGTGCCCGCGAAGCGGTGCTGAGACGATCATCGAC
>CAZLNF010000051.1:4401-10781 GCA_964560885.1 uncultured Actinomyces sp.
TAGCCCGTCGTCGCCATGGCCTTGCGCAGCGCGCCGATGATGTTGGCGGAGCCATCGGCGTGGGTGGATGGCCCACGCAGGATCTGCTCCAGCGTGCCGACAACACCGAGCTCCTTGCGCTCTCCGCGAGGCAGGTGCGCATGCCAGGCCTCGGCGCCCCAGTGGACGCCACCACCGGGTGCATCGCTCGCCCGGGCCAGCAGGGAACCCACCATGGCCGCATCCGCACCGCAGGCAATCGCCTTGACGAGCGCCCCTGAGGATCCCACCGAGCCGTCGGCGATGACATGGACATAGCGGCCACCGGACTCGTCGAGGTAGTCGCGTCGCGCCGCCGCGACATCCGCGATCGCACTCGCCATCGGGACGCGGATCCCCAGGACGTCGGATGTGGTGTGAGCCGCGCCGCCACCGAAACCGACGAGGACACCGGCGGCTCCGGTGCGCATCAGGTGCAGTGCTGCCTGATAGGTCGCGCAGCCCCCGACAATGACGGGGACCTCCAGCTCGTAGATGAAGGTCTTGAGGTTGAGGGGCGCATGCCCCGTCGCCACGTGCTCGGCCGACACCGTCGTGCCCCGGATCACCAGGAGATCGATCCCCGCGGCCACCGCCACGGGAGCCAGGCGGCCCGCCGCCTGGGGCGAGACCCCCGCGACCACGGTCACGCCGGCATCGCGGATCTGCCGAAGGCGCTCGGCGACGAGTCCCTCATCGACATCCGCGGCGGCATAGATCTGCTGGAGCAGCGCCGTCGCCTCGTGGGCGGGCGCCTGCCGAATCTGCTCGAGTTGTGGCGTCGGATCGGCGTAACGAGTCCACAGGCCCTCGAGGTTGAGGGCCGCAGGGACCCCGAGGCGACCGAGCTCGATCGCGCTCGCGGGAGAGACGACCGAGTCCATCGGAGCCGCCATCACGGGTGCATCGAAGCGATAGGCGTCGATCTGCCACGCGGTGGACACCTCGTCTGCGTCGCGGGTACGCCGACTCGGGGCGATGGCGACCTCGTCAAGGGAGTAGGCCACCCGGCCGCGCTTGCCTCGGCCGATCTCGATGTCTGCCACGTCAGTCCTAACGCGAGTGGTAGTTGGGGGCCTCGACGGTCATCACGACGTCGTGCGGGTGGCTCTCCTTGAGCCCCGCGGCGGTGATGCGCACGAAGCGACCCTTGGCATGCAACTCGGGGATGGTGGACGCTCCGGAGTAGCCCATCGACGCTCGGAGACCGCCGGTGAGTTGGTGCGCGACCACGGAAACGGGGCCTCGATAGGGCACCATGCCCTCAATGCCTTCGGGCACGAGCTTGTCGTCGCTGAGCACATCGTCTTGGAAGTAGCGATCCTTCGAGTAGGACCGCGCCTGGCCGCGTGACTGCATGGCTCCCAGGGAACCCATGCCGCGATAGGACTTGAACTGCTTGCCGCTGACGAAGACCACGTCGCCGGGTGCCTCCTCGCAGCCCGCGAGCAGGCTTCCGACCATGACGGTGTCGGCACCGGCGACGAGCGCCTTGGCGATGTCGCCCGAGAACTGCACTCCGCCATCACCGATGATCGGCACACCCGCGGGTCGCGCAGCCAGGCTCGCCTCGTAGATAGCGGAGATCTGGGGCACCCCGACGCCGGCGACGACGCGCGTGGTGCAGATGGACCCGGGCCCCACACCCACCTTGATGCCATCGGCTCCGGCCTCGACCAGAGCCAGCGCACCCTCTCGGGTGGCGACGTTGCCGCCGACGATGTCGACCGACGTGGTCCGCTTGAGCAGAGCGACCATCTCCACGACAGCACGCGAGTGCCCGTGGGCGGTGTCCACGATGAGCAGGTCTACGCCGGCATCGATGAGGTCGTGCGCGCGCTTCTCAGCATCGGGGCCTACGCCCACCGCGGCGCCCACGATGAGGCGACCATGGGCGTCCTTGGTCGCCAGGGGGTACTTGTCGGACTTGACGAAGTCCTTCACGGTGAAGAGTCCGCCCAGTCGACCGTCGGGATGGACGAGGGGGAGCTTCTCGACCTTGTGCTGGGCGAGGATGCGCAGGGCCTCCTCAGGATCGACACCGACCGGGGCCGTGATGAGCGGCATCGGCGTCATCACCTCGCGGACCCGACGGCCCATGTCGTCCTCGAAGCGCATATCGCGATTGGTGATGATGCCGACGAGCATCTGCCCCTCATCGACCACGGGCACACCACTCATGCGGTACCGACCGCACAGGGCATCGACCTCGGCGAGGGTGTCGTCGGGGCCGCACGTGACGGGGTTGCTCACCATGCCGGCCTCGGATCGCTTCACCAGGTCGACCTGCGTCGCCTGATCCTCGATCGAGAGGTTGCGATGGAGGATGCCGACCCCACCCTGGCGCGCCATCGCGATGGCCATTCGGGACTCGGTGACGGTGTCCATCGCACTGGAGAGGAGCGGCACCTTGACGGTGATGTTGCGGGTGAGCCGACTCGTCGTGTCGACCTCGCTCGGGACGACATCGGACTCCGCCGGGAGCAGCAGGACGTCGTCGAAGGTCAGCCCGAGGTAGGCAAAGGGCTCAGGGAGCGCGGGTCCGTCCGACATGGCGTCAGGCTACTCGCCCCCCGCAGGAGGCCGCTCCGCGCGCAGTCGTCGCACACCCGGATGGTGGAGCCAGGTGGGTCGCAGGGCCGCGGGCAGGGACTCCTCGATCGAGTACGTCGCTGCCCGGCCGGTGGCCCAGGATGCGGCAAGCCAGGCGGCGTAGCCCGACAGGGGCGGCTTGGCCGACCCGCCGGGCCGGGTCGCCTGGGCGTGGTCGGCGGCGACCAGGGCGAGTGGCCACTCGAGCGTGACCCATCCCTCAGCGCGCAGCAGGGGGCTCAGGGCAGGCAGATCCTCGATCCGACCCGTCACGGCGGCGGAGATGATCCGGGACTTGGCCTCGTGTCGCGGGGACTGGCCCGTGCAGACAGCGAGCGCCACCCGCGCATGCTCGGTCGCGGTGGCCTGATCGCCGACGAGCAGCGCGAGTTCGGCGCCCACCCAATGCCATCGCGTGAGGGTGCGCCAGCCTGTCTTTGCGGGCTGTGACGCATCGGCATGCCAGGCGCCCGCCTGCTCGGCATCTCCGGACGCGATGGCATCGGCCGCCAGCCCCACGAGCGCATCCGCGATCGACTCCGTGTCCGTGGCGCACCTGAGCGCTTCGCCATCGAGTCGCGCGGCCTCGGCAGTCGCGCCGATCTGACGTCGGTGGCTCGCGCTTGTCGACAGGGCGAGAGAGGTCCATGTGCCACCAGACTGACTCAGCGTCGCGAGAGTGTCATCCGCAGCGGCGTAAAGGCCTTGGGCGCCGAGTTGTACCGCGTGTTGCCAGGTGGCGGGTTGAGCCCGCACGATCACGCGCCGACGGCGCGCGAGAGCAATGTGATGGCCTCAGAGAGATCCGACACTCGCTCGCCGCGGGGCGGCTCGACGGGCCACCAACCCGGGCCTCCGAGCAGGATCAGCGGCTCCGGGCGCAGCTCGGGCAGGCACGCGAGCGCGGAGGGATCGCCAGTCGCGCGCGTCTGCGACCAGACCAGGACCGCGCCCGGCCCCGTACGGCGCATCGCCTGTCCGAGCGCCTCGGCGGGGGTGCGGGCGCCCATCATCCGCATCGCCACGTGACGTTCGGCCAGACCGGCAGCGAGCGCCCACATGGGAAGGACGTGAAACTCGCCAGGTGCGGCTGCCAGGAGCACAGTGGCCGGCGACGTGGCTGGCGCACGGCTCACTCGCTCGCTGAACTCCGCCTGAATCGCTTCGGAGAGCACGTGTTCGACGTCGATGCCGGAGCCGGACTGCTCCCACTTCTGACCGATGCCGATAAGCACCGGGACCACGAGGTGGTCCCAGGTCCACACCACGCCGCGTCGATCAAGCGTCTCGCCCACGATCGCCCGGCATGAGTCAGCGTCCAGCGCGATCGCGGCACGCGCCAGCCCGCGGGCATTGGGTGTGCCACCCGGGATGGCGACAACGTGTCCACCCCCCTGCCGTGCGGCCGCATCGACGAGTGCGGGGCTGCCATCGGTCATGCCCTCGCCCGCGGGGTCTTCGACCTGCGCGACACGGGCCGCCTCCGCCGGAGGGACTCCCGAAATGACGAGACGACGCATGCGCTCGAGTCGCGCGACATCGGCGGGTGAGTAGCGGCGATGGGCACCCGCGGCATGCTGACTGGGGCCCAGGCCGTAGCGACGGTCCCAGGTGCGCAGCGTGGCGGGGGCTACCCCGAGGCGTCGGGCGACGGCGGCCACGGTGAGGCCGGGACCGGGTTCAGGCTCGAGGCCAGGGGTCGCCATCAGCGACTCGCCGGGGCTCGTGGACATGGCCCCATTCTCCGCCCTAGGGAGCAGGGCGCATCCTGAGGCGACAAACGGGGCAAAAATTGTTCAACTCGGTCTCTTGACCAACTTACGAAGCGATTGCTAGAGTCAAGGAACTACCCCACGGGCAGGAGGCAAGTGAGATGGCGGATATATCCCGGCTCCCCGGGCCCAATGCGGACATCTGGGACTGGCAGCTGAGCGGCGCCTGCCGCGGCGAAGACCCGGACACGTTCTTCCACCCCGAGGGTGAGCGCGGCCCCGCCCGCGAGGCGCGCGAGCGTGCCGCCAAGGCCGTGTGCGCTGCCTGCCCCGTGCTGGCCCAGTGCGCGGCCCATGCCCTCGCCGTGCGCGAGCCCTACGGGGTGTGGGGCGGCATGAGCGAAGACGACCGCGAGACGATCTACCAGCAGCAGCGCCGTCGCCTCGCGACAGCCGTCTGACCAGACTCAAAGAACCCCACCCGCGATCCGGGTGGGGTTCTTTGTTGTCGCACCTCCACGGGGGTGTCACACCTCCACGGGCGGGGGCCTCCTTGACTCGCCCAGGACGACAAGGGCAGTGCCGGCAAGTACGACGACAAGCCCCACGATCACGCTTCGGGAGAGTGGCTCGTCGAGGAGCAGCCAGCCGAGGAACACTGCCACCGCCGGATTGACGAAGGCGAAGGTCGACACAAGCGGCAGTGGCGCGCGCGTGATGAGGAAGGTGTACGACGCGTAGCCGATTGCGGACGCGAGGACCAGCCAGATCCATCCCGCGAGGCTGCTCGAGGTGTAGCTCGACGTGTCGAGGCGCTCGCCTGCGACGAGTCCGGCGATCATGATGCCGAGTCCGCACCACACGAGCTGATACACGGTGAGGACACCGGTGTCCTTGGGGAGATCCAACGACGTGGATCGCCACGAGAAGAACGCCCACGAGATGCTCGCAGCAACCATCGCGAGCGACCACAGGAGCACTCCCTGTGACGATGTCCCGGCGATGGCAGAGATCCCGCCCGGCAGCATCATGGCCGCCACTCCGCCAATGCCGAGCACGATGCCCACGACGGTCCACGTGCCCACGCGCTCGCGGCTCACGGCACGCAGCAGGACCACCCAGACCGGCACACTCGCCGCGATGAGGGCTGCGATGCCCCCGGGGATGTGCTGCAGTGCCAGGGGAACGATGGCGCCCCAGATCCCGATGATGCCCAGGCCCATCACGAGCGTGGCGAAGAGCTGACGGCCCGTGAGGCGGAACGATCGCGGACCGCGCGCGGCCAGGACGACCACCGCGAGCGGCAAGGCTCCGACAAGATAGCGAGATCCGGCTCCGAGCAAGGGCGGTATCGACTGCACCATCGCCGAAGTGCCGATGTACGTCGTGCCCCACACAACCCACAGGGTCAGGAGCGGCGCCCACAGTGCGGCACGGGAAAGGCCCGGGTCCACGCGACGCGTGGACCCGGGCCTTTCTGACATGGTCCGAGGCTAGCCCCGGACGAGAGCGCCTAGTGGCTGTGCCCGTGATGTCCGTGCCCGTGGCTGTGACCCGCAGCGGGCTCCTCCTGCTCGGGCTTGTCCACGACGAGCGCCTCAGTGGTGAGGAGCATGCCCGCGATGGACGCGGCATTGGTGAGCGCGGACTTGGTGACCTTGACCGGATCGATGACGCCCGCGGCGATGAGGTCCTCGTAGACGCCGGTCGCGGCGTTAAGGCCCTGGCCGACGGGAAGCTCAGCGACCTTGCTTACGACGACGTAGCCCTGCTCGCCGGCATTCTCGGCGATCCAGCGCATCGGCTCGACCGCAGCCTTGGCGACGACCGAGACGCCCGTGGCCTCGTCTCCGGAGAGACCGAGCTCGCCCGCAAGGGACTTGCTCGCATGGACCAGGGCGGTGCCACCGCCGGCGACAATGCCCTCGTCGATGGCGGCGCGGGTCGCGGAGACCGCGTCCTCGACGCGGTGCTTCTTCTCCTTGAGCTCGACCTCGGTGTGAGCGCCGACCTTGATGACGACGACGCCTCCGGAGAGCTTGGCGAGGCGCTCCTGGA
>CAZLNF010000052.1:0-10588 GCA_964560885.1 uncultured Actinomyces sp.
GAATTCCCGGAAGCGCGAGGGGTTGAGCAGCGCTTTGGTCTCCTGGAAGAGGAAGGACTTGTTGGCCGACCCGCCGCCCTTGGCCATGTAGAGCAGTTCGTAGGCGAGCTCGTGCCCCGGCTTGGTGTCGGCGTAGACCTCGATCTGCGCCGGGAGATTGGTGCCGGTATTGCGCTCATCCCACATCGTGAGCGGCGCCATCTGGGAGTAGCGGAGATTGAGCATGGCGAAGGCGTCGTAGATGCCTCGGCTGATCGCCTCTTCATCGGGGCCCTGGGTGAGCACCTGCTGGCCGCGCTTGCCGACGACGATGGCGGTGCCGGTGTCCTGGCACATCGGGAGCACCCCGCCCGCGGAGACGTTGGCGTTCTTGAGCAGGTCGAGGGCAACGAACTTGTCGTTGGCGCTCGCCTCGGGGTCGTCGATGATCGCGCGCAGTTGGGCGAGGTGGCCCGGCCGCAGCAGGTGCGAGATATCGCGAATCGCCTCCACGGTGAGCAGTCGCAGCACCTCGGGCTCGACCTGGAGGAAGGTGCGATCGCCCAGCTCTACCGTGCGCACGCCCTCGCTGGTGATCAGGCGGTACGGCGTCGTGTCAGGCCCCAGCGGCAGCGGGTCGACGTAGGCGAACTCGGGCATGGCACCAGCCTAGGCGGTGGGGCTTCGGTAGGTTCGGCGCCGTGAATCCACCCGTCGTCGCGGTCCTCGGCGAGCGCATCGTCGACTTCGTGCCGGGCGAGGACCCGCAGGCCTACCGCGCGGTCGCCGGCGGCTCGCCGGCCAACGTCGCCCTGGGCGTGCGCCGCCTCGGGGGCGAACCGGTCCTGCTCGGTCGCGCCGGTGACGACGGCCTCGCCGCGCTCCTCGATCGCGCGGTGGCCGACAACGGCCTGTCGACCGCCGCGCTCCTGCGCCGCACGGGACCCAGCCTGCTCGCCGTGTGCACGCGGCAGGAGGACGGGTCGGTGAGCTACTACTTCTACTACCAGGGCAGCCCCGACCTCATGTGGGACGCGGCCGACCTCGCCGAGGCGGTGGCAGCGGCACGCGCCGCCGGCGCGACCGCGTGGCACACGGGCTCGCTGGTGAGCTGGCTCGGCCCAGGTGTCGATGCCGTGCTCGCTGCGTGGCGGGATGCCCATGACGCCGGTGACCTCACGTTGAGCTACGACCCCAATGCGCGCCCCGGCACGGTGCCCCGTGAGGTCATGCGTGCACGCGTGGAGGAATTCGTCGGACTGTCCCACGTCGTGAAGGTGAGCGACGAGGACCTGGCCTTCCTCTACCCCGGTGAGGAGCCCGAGGCCGTGTGCTCGCGGTGGATCGAGCAGGGTCCCGCGCTCGTTGTCCTTACGCGCGGTCCCCGCGGGCTTGCTGCATGGCGATCGGGCAGGCCAGTGGTCGACGCGCCAGGTCGCGATGTCGACGTGGCGGACACCGTCGGGGCGGGCGACACGGTGACCGCGGCCCTGCTCGTCGGCCTCGGCGACGCGGGAGCGCTGGGATCAGGGGGCGATATCGCGGGACTGTCCGACGAGGTCGTGCGCGCGATCCTGGAGCGAGCAGCGGTCGCGGCGGCGATCACATGCTCGCGCGAAGGCGCACAGCCTCCGACACGGGCTGAGGTCGAGGCGGCTCTCGTCTAGTCGGCACGCGTGAAGTCGACGATGGCGTACTGACCGAGCTTGTCGAGGCGATGCTCGCTGGCCACCTCGCGGATCGTCCCGCTCTTGCTGCGCATGACGATCGAGTGCGTCTGCAATCGGTGGGAGGCGTAGTGCACGCCCCTCAAGAGCTCGCCGTCGGTGATGCCGGTGGCGCAGAAGAAGACGTTGTCACCCGTGACGAGGTCATTGGTGGTGAGCACTCGATCGAGATCGTGTCCGGCGTCGATGGCCTTGGACCGTTCCTCCTCGTCGCGCGGCCACAATTGGCCCTGGATCACGCCACCTAGGCACTTGACCGCGCAGGCGGTGATGATGCCCTCGGGCGTGCCGCCGATGCCCATGAGCAGGTCGACTCCGGTGCCGCGGCGCATGGCCATGATGGCGCCTGCGACGTCGCCGTCGGAGATGAACTTGATGCGGGCTCCTGCCTCGCGCACCTCTCGCACGAGCTCGTCGTGCCGAGGGCGGTCGAGGATGCAGACGGTGAGGTCGCCCACGGACATGCCCTTGGCCTTGGCGACTCGGTGGAGGTTGTCGGCGCACGGGGCGGTGATGTCGACGACGTCGGCGGCCTCAGGGCCCGTGACGAGCTTGCGCATGTAGAAGACCGCGCTGGGGTCATACATCGATCCGCGCTCGGACACGGCGAGCACGGAGATCGCATTGGACATGCCCTTGGCGCACAGAGTGGTGCCGTCGATGGGATCGACGGCGACGTCGACCTGTGGCCCGGTGCCGTCACCCACCCGCTCGCCGTTGAAGAGCATGGGCGCGTCGTCCTTCTCGCCCTCGCCGATGACGACGACACCTTCCATCGAGACGCTGCCGATGAGCTTGCGCATGGCGTTGACGGCCGCGCCGTCCGCGCCGTTCTTGTCCCCTCGGCCGACCCAGCGTGCGGCCGCCATGGCCGCGGCCTCGGTCACCCGGACGAGCTCGAGGGCGAGGTTGCGGTCGGGAGCCTCCGTGACGCGCATGGCTGACTCTCTCATGGGGAAGCCTGCTGCGGGGAGCACCAAGATGTGCTCAACGCGGGCATCGGGGAGCATGGTGGGGTGAGTGATGACCGACCTGGCACCGATGGCACCGCGGGGCCACCCCCCGTGCCGGTAGCGCCGGGCGAATTGCGCCCGACGGGGCGTCCGAATGCCCGGCTGTTCCAGACGGTCCGGGACATGGTGATCTCGCTTGCGGTCGTGCTTGCCTCCATCGCGGTCATCATGGCCATCACGTGGCGGCCCACCCCCGATCCCGTGCGGGTCATCGATCCGACGCCGGCGCTGGTGCAGGCGCGCGCGGAGGCGGACTATCCGATCCTCTACCCCGCAGGCCTTGATGCCGCGTGGCGGCCGACGAGCGCGCGCTGGGAGATCACGCCTGCCTCGGCACCGGACCCGGCGTGGCATGTCGGCTTCGTCACGCCCGATGATGCGTATGCCCAACTCGGGCAGTCGGTGACCGAAGACCCGTCCTATGTCGCGGACCAGATCGGCGCTGCCGAGCCGGCCGGTGAATGGGAGGGCTGGATCCGTTACGACTCGATCGACCAGCGGGCGCTCGTCCGTGTCGATGCGGGAGTGACTGTCGTGGTGTCGGGCACCGCTCCCTGGCCGACGCTGCAGGTGCTCGCCGAGCGGCTCAGTCCGACGGGGGAGCCGACTCGCTCGGAGACGCCTCCTGCTGGCTGAGGCGCTCCTGGGCACCGGCTAGCCATGTCTCGCAGATCTGCGCGTACTGCTCACCCTGCTCCCACAGTGCCAACGCTTCCTCGAGGGTGGCGTCGCCGGACTCCAGTGCGGTGACCACCTCGGCAAGCGCAGCGCGCGCTTCCTCGTATCCCATCGCTGGTGTCTCGCTCGCCATGGCCATCAGGGTAGGTCCTCGACGTTCACGGTGAAGGCACCGCCGGCGACCCGCGCATCCAGGGACTCGCCCGCGGTGAGGGTCGCGGGATCGCGGACGACGGCGCCTTCACGGGTCCGCAGCACGGCATACCCGCGCTCGAGTGTCGATGCGGGCGAGAGGGCGGTCAGCCGCGCCCGTAGGTGGTCGAGGTCGACGCGGCCGTGATCGACGCGGCGCTGCACGCTACGCCGCGCCGTGGCCACTGCCCGCGCCACGTCGCTGGAGTCAGCAGTGATCCGCCGCTCGAGGATGCGTCGTGCGCGCTGCCGTTGCTGCGTGATGCGCTCCCGCTCCTCCGTCACGTCGGGGACCACCCTCTTTGCGGCGTCCGTGGGCGTGGACGCGCGCACATCTGCGACGAGGTCGACGAGGGGCACATCCTGCTCGTGGCCGATCGCTGTGACGACGGGCGCGCGCGACGCCACCACCGCCCGGATCAGCCGCTCATTGCTGAAGGGGAGGAGATCCTCGACGCTGCCTCCGCCTCGGGCCACGACGATGACGTCGACGTCGGGGTGCGCATTGAGTTCGGCGAGCGCTTCGACGATCGCGGGCACGGCGGTGGCCCCCTGGACCGCTACCTCGCGGATCTCGAAGTGGACTCCCGGCCAGCGCAGGCGTGCGTTGACGGTGACATCGCGCAGTGCTGCGCTCGCGCGCCCTGAGATGAGGCCGACGCGGCGCGGTAGGAAGGGGAGGGACCGCTTGCGTTCGGGGGCGAAGAGGCCCTCCGCCTGGAAGAGCGCCCGGAGTCGCTCGAGTTCCTCGAGCAGGGCACCGCGGCCGACGGGCCGGATCTCGCGTGCGCGGATCTGCAGTGCGCCTCGGCCGGCGTAGAACTCCGGCCGCCCGTAGATGATGACGCGCTGGCCCTCGGCCAGTGGCGGGGAGACGACGTCGACGACGGTGGTCTCGGCGACGACGCTCAGGGAGAGATCGGCATCGGTGTCGCGCAGCGTGAGCCACAGCGTGCGCATGCCCGGACGGCGCGAGATCTGCGCGATCTGGCCCTCGATCCATATCCCGCCGAGTCGCCCGATCCAGTCCGCGAGGAGCCGCGAGACCGTGCGCACCGGGGCGGGGGACTCCGGGGATGTCTCGAGCGCCATGGGGGCAGGCTACGGCCACGGATGCCGGACGGCGGCGCGCACCATACGATGGCGATATGCCCGGCAAAGTCCTCCTCGCTGCTCCGCGCGGCTACTGCGCGGGCGTCGACCGCGCCGTCGTGACCGTGGAGAAGGCCCTCGACCTCTACGGGCCCCCCGTCTACGTGCGCAAGCAGATCGTGCACAACAAGTACGTCGTCCACCGGCTCGAGGAGCGCGGTGCCGTCTTCGTCGAGGAGCTCGACGAGGTGCCCGAGGGTTCGACGGTGGTCTTCTCGGCGCATGGGGTTGCTCCGGCGGTCCATGCGGAGGCGAGTGAGCGGAGCCTGAAGACGATCGACGCGACGTGCCCGCTTGTCACCAAGGTCCACCTGGAGGCCAAGCGCTTTGCCGCCGAGGGCATGCAGATCCTGCTCATCGGCCACGAGGGTCACGAGGAGGTCGTCGGCACCATGGGGGAGGCACCCGATGCCATGACCCTCGTCGAGTCGCCCGCGGATGCCGAAGGCGTGACCGTGGATCCGGAGCGTCCGCTCGTCTGGCTGTCGCAGACGACGCTGTCCGTCGACGAGACTCTCGAGACGGTCGGCCGGCTGCAGGAGCGCTTCCCGCATCTGCAGAGCCCGCCGAGCGACGACATCTGCTACGCCACGCAGAATCGCCAGGCGGCGGTGAAGGAGATCGCCGAGCAGTGCGACCTGCTCATCGTGGTGGGCTCGGGCAACTCCTCCAACAGCGTGCGCCTCGTCGAGGTCGGCCTCGAATCAGGTGCGACCGCCTCCTATCGCGTCGATGGTGTCGAGGAGCTCGATGAGGCATGGCTTGACGGCGTCTCCACGGTGGGGCTGACCTCGGGTGCGTCCGTGCCCGAGGTGCTCGTCGATGGCGTGCTCGAGTGGCTCGCCGCGAGAGGATTCGGTGACGTCGAAGAGGTCACCGCAGCGGAGGAGACCCTCGTCTTCGCCCTGCCGCCCGAGCTGCGGCGCGATATCAAGGCTGCGGGCTCGGCGTAGCCGGCGCTGAGCGCCGGCGCCGCACGAGCACGATGATGAGGGCGACGATCGTCGACCCAAAGATCCAGGCAGCATTGGCACCCAGCGTGGTGATGATCATGAAGGCCTCGCGCACGAGCAGGTCGCCGGTGGGCGGCAGGGTGAGCTGGCCCGCGGTGATCGTCGCGAGGAAGAAGGCCAGCGGGGGCGCGATGACGGCGATCACCGCGTCCTCCCTGCGCACGACGAGTGCTCCATAGACGCTCGCGACCAGGAGCGAGATGCCGGTGAGCCAGCCCAACTGAGTGCGGCCCACTACCAGCGCGTCGGCGAAGCCCATGACGACAGTGACGCCGATGACGACGAGCCACACTCCCGTGGCGCGCACTCCGGGTGCGGCGTGCGCGCGTCGTCCAGATGCGGCGATGGTTCCGGCGGACGCATCTGCAAAATCTGCGTGACCGCTCGCTCCCTCGTCGCCGGTGTCCACGATGTCAGGGCGCGGCGCGACCTCGGCGTACTCCAGGCTGGGATCGTCGACAAGCAAGGGCGCGGCCACAGCCGCGACCACGGGAGCGGCCGCCACCGCAGGGGCGACCACCGGAGGTGGCACAAGGGAGTCGCCGCCACTGCCGAGAGTCACCGTGCGCAGGCCCACGGCCTGGTCGAGGGTCAGGGCCGGGACTGCCGCATCGGCCGCGCCGCCCTCCGCACGCAGGGAGCGGAAGAGGCGGCCGGTGCCTGCCGAAGTCTCGCTCACAGCGCCTAAGGCTACGGGACTGTCACGCCCCCGCCCGCCGCCGCCGGCTCGCGGGTCCGCTGGGTGATCGGAGGGATGTCGGGCAGAGGGGCGTCGGTGATGCCGTGCTCACCCAGTCTCCGTGCGGAGACGAGCACCCGGCCCTCGAGGGAGCCCACGAAGCGGTTGTAGTGGCTCACGGTGCTGTCGAGCGAGGAGCCCATGCGTCGCAGGTGGTCGAGTGCCACGCCCAGGCGCTCGTGCAACTCGCGACCGAGCGCGTGGATCTCGCGGGCGTTGTCGGCGATCGCCTCGCGCCGCCACACGTGCGAGACGGTGCGCAGCAGCGCGAGAAAGGTCATCGGGGTCGCGAGGATGACTCCGCGAGAGAACGCTCTCTCCAGCAGTGCCGGGTCCTCGCGTAGAGCGATGCCGAGGATCGACTCCGCGGGCAGGAAGAGCACCACCGCCTCGAGCGTGTCGTCATAGCGGCGCCAGTACTCCTTGCTGCCCAGGCGCTCCGCGTGCTGAGCGACATCGCGCGCATGGCGGGCGAAGAACTCTGCACGAACTGCCTCGTCCGTGGCTGCCTCCGCTTCGAGGAGCGCACCCAGGGGGACCTTGGCGTCGACGACGAGGGTGCGACCCGCACCCAGCTCGACGACGAGATCGGGGCGCTGCACGCCGTCGTCCGTGGAGCGGCTGTCCTGCTCCGCGAAGTGGACGCGATCGAGCATGCCGGCGGCTTCGACGAGGCGACGTAGGTGTGCCTCTCCCCAGCGGCCGCGCATGTCGACGCGGCCGAGTGCGCTCGCGAGCTGACCCGCCTCGCGGCGCACCACCTCGGTGGCAGCCTCGACATGTCGCACCTGCTCGGCGAGCTCAGCGCGCATGCCTGCCTGATCGGCGCGACGCAGTGATTCGGCCTCGTCGAGGCGCCGAGCGAGGCGATCGAGGGCCGTCTCCACCGCCTCGAACTCGGGTGCGCGTGCGGGCAGGCCACGGCGGCCGCCGAAGCCTCCCGCGTAGTGGCGCCCCACGAGCAGGCCGATGACGAGGGCGACGGCACTGAGGAGGGCGACGGCCAGGACGAAGGTGGCAGAGGTCATGCCTCCACGGTGGCAGGGGGGTCTGACAGCGGCCGGGCATCGACTCCAAGCCGCATGCCGGGTACGGGCACGCGCGCCCTAGGATCGTGCGTCGTGGCACTCACCATCGGCATCGTCGGTCTCCCCAACGTCGGCAAGTCGACGCTCTTCAATGCCCTCACGGAGAACGACGTCCTCGCCGCCAACTACCCCTTTGCGACCATCGAGCCCAATACGGGAGTCGTCGAGGTGCCGGATCCTCGGCTGGCCGTGCTCGCCCAGATCTTCCAGTCCGAGCGCATCCTCCCGGCGACCGTCACCTTCGTAGACATCGCGGGCATCGTCAAGGGCGCGAGCGAGGGGGCGGGCCTGGGCAACCAGTTCCTGTCGCACATCCGCGAGTCGGATGCGATCTGCCAGGTGCTGCGCGCCTTCTCCGATCCCGATGTGGTGCACGTCGAGGGCCGCGTCGATCCTGCGGAAGACCTCGAGACGATCAACACCGAGCTCATCCTCGCTGACCTGCAGACGCTGGAGAAGGCCATTCCGCGCCTGCAGAAGGAGGCGCGGATCAACAAGGACCGCGTCGAGATCCTCGCGACCGCCGAGAAGGCGCAGGAGTTGCTCAACGCCGGTACGACGATCTTCGCCTCGGGCATGGACGCCGAGCCCATTCGCGAACTCTTCCTCCTCACCGCCAAGCCCTTCCTGTACGTCGTCAATGCCGATGAGGCCGAACTCTCGGATCCGGCGTTCCGTCAGAAGATGCGTGACCTGCTCGCGCCCGCCGAGGTCGTCTTCCTCGACGCCAAGATCGAATCCGAGCTTGCGGGACTCGATCACGCCGAGGCGCTCGAGCTGCTTCAGTCGATCGGCCAGGACGAGTCCGGCCTCGATGCGCTCGCGCGCGTCGGATTCGACACGCTGGGCCTGCAGACCTACCTCACTGCCGGGCCCAAGGAGTCGCGTGCCTGGACGATCCGCAAGGGGTCGACGGCCCCCGAGGCTGCGGGAGTCATCCACACCGACTTCCAGAAGGGCTTCATCAAGGCCGAGATCGTGTCCTTCGATGATCTGGTTGACGCCGGCAATATGGCGGAGGCCAAGTCGCGCGGCAAGGTGCGCATGGAAGGCAAGGACTACGTCATGCAGGACGGCGACGTGGTGGAGTTCCGCTTCAACGTCTAGGAGATCCCCATGGCCGAGAAGGTCACCGGACCCAAGTCCTACTTCCCCTCGATCGAGAAGAAGTACGGCGAGCCCATCTCCTATTGGATGGCACAGTTGGGTGACGTGAAGGACGCCAAGCACATGGAGCAGGTCGCCTACCTCAAGGAGCTCGGCATGGGACATGGTCACGCCAACGCCGTCGTCGCCGTGTATCGCGCGGACAACGGCCTGAAGTAGAAGGACGACGTGATCATCTGCCAGTTCATCTTCAAGCCGGGCGCGTACGACGAGGACTTCCATCGCCTGGACGGGCAGATTGACGCGTTTGCGCGATCCCTTCCGGGCTTCCGGACGACCGAGACCTGGCAGTCGTCGGACGGCAAGGTCATCAATGCGACGTACTACTTCGACGACATGGCGTCGGTGCGCGAGCTGTCGGCGTACCCGCAGCATCTGGAGGCGAAGGGCCAGTACCAGCGCTGGTACGACGGCTACCAGATCGTCATCAGCGAGGTGACGGCGTCGTACGGCGACGGTCGTTTGCCGCACGTGACAGGATCACGGCCATGAGCGACGACTACTCAGCCCTTGCCTACTCCGTCGAGCGCACCTATCCGGTCGACGTCGACCGGATGTGGCGCGCGTGGACCGAAGCATCTGAACTTGAGAGTTGGTACTCACCGACGGAGCTCAGCGTCGTCCCGGGCTCCGTCGTCTCCGAAGCGGTCATCGGCGGCCGTTGGGCGGTGGCGGTCGATGCATCCGCCTACGGCCACATCGCCTACTTCTGGGGCCGCTACGACGACGTCTCCCAGGGCTCGCGCCTCATCCACTCACTCAGCTATTCCCAGGACGAGGCCGACTTCATCGCCCATGACGACGATGCGCCGTACCACGACATCGTCATTGACATGGAGGCGCGCGACGGGGGCACCTGGGTGCGCTTCGCGCAGTACGGCGACATGCCGGCCGATCAGGCCGCGATGGCGCAGGCGGGTATGGAGAGCTACTTCGACTCGCTTGGCAATCACCTGGGCGTCAACTGACCGCAGCGCGCGGAGCCAAACCCTCCGATCGCAGCTCGAGGGATGCCAGCTCGGCGATGACCGCCTGGTCACCGCGGCGCCAGGCGCCCGCCGGGTCGTCGCTGATCCGCGCCAGGAGATGGAGCGGCTGGCGCGCCATGGCGCGCAGCGCAAAGAGGTCGAGGTCGTCGGTGGAATCGAGGAAGCGCCGGGCGGCCGTAGCGCGGCGGATGAAGGCGACGCGGATCGGCACCCACAGCATCGCCCACGAAGCGATGCCGAGGACGGCAAGTGCAATCGCCAGAAAGCGTGCGAGGAGGCCGACGGCATCCGCGGACGCCTGGCCCGCCTCTGCGATCGACACCGACGCGCTGCTCATGCCGTCGAAGGGCGACTGCAGGGCCTCACCGATGAGCGGTACGCCGCCCAGCGCCTCACCGGCGCTCGCGAAGCGGTCGGACATGTCGGTCGCACTGTCGGCGACGGCGAGCCCGGGCGCGGCGAGGTTCATCACCAGGTCGTAGAGCCGCAGCGCTATCCAGATCCACAGTGCGCTCCACAGGACCAGCCACGCGTCGCCCAGCAGTTGGCGGGTGCGTCGTGCCGGGATCTCCGAGTACCAGGTCATCGTGACCTCCCCTATATTCGCGTCGTGGATATCGTCCTTCGCCGCGTCCCCGGCGAGTATGTCGTGCATCGCCTCGCCCCCGACGCTGCCGTCCCCGCGCAAGCCTGGTCAGCGCCCTTCGTGTCGATCTCGCGCTCGACCGAGGAACTCAGCATCGTCACCAGTGCGGGCGTTCACCTCGACGCGGAGCGCACAGAGGGTCCGTGGCTTGCCTACCGCGTCGCCGGAGCGATCGACTTCTCGGCCGTGGGCATCATGGCGGCGA
>CAZLNF010000053.1:0-10196 GCA_964560885.1 uncultured Actinomyces sp.
CCTTGTCGTCGTGCTGGAGGTAGACGGCGAACTGGTCGACGCCGAGGGCCTTGAGTTCCTCGAGGCGCCGCACGTGCTCCTCTACGGGACCGATGATGCAGAAGCGGTCGACGATCTCGTCCGGCACGAAGTCGGCGTGGGTGTTGCCCGCCTGCCCATGCTGGTTGTAGTCGTAGCCCTGGCGGCCCTTGATGTAGTCGGTGAGCGCCTTGGGCACTCCACCGCCCTCGCCGTAGCGCTCGACGATGTCGGCGACGTGGTTGCCCACCATGCCGCCGAACCAGCGCAGCTGGTCGCGAGCATGCTCGACGTCGTCGGTGACGTACGCCGGTGCCGCGACGCAGATGTAGACGTCGTCGGGGTTGCGGCCAGCGGCCTCTGCCGCATTGCGGACCGCCTCGATGGTCCACGCGGCGATCTGCGGATCGGCCAGCTGCAGGATGAAGCCATCACCCACCTCGCCGGTGAGGGCGAGCACCTTGGGGCCGTACGCCGCGACGAAGACGCCGGTGCGGGAATCGCTGGCCCAGGGCAGGCGGATCGTGCTGCCCTTGTAGTCGATCGATCGGCCGTTGGTGAGGTCCTTGAGTTGGACCACCGCCTCGCGGAGCTCGGCCACGCTCACGGGCTTGCCGTTGGTCACCCGCACGGCCGAGTCGCCGCGGCCGATGCCGATGACGGTGCGATCGCCGTACATCTCGTTGAGGGTGGCGAAAACGGAAGCCGTCACCGTGAGGTCACGAGTGGCTGGGTTGGTGACCATCGGCCCCACGATGACCTTGCGTGTCTCGTCGAGGATCTTGGAGTAGATGACGTAGGGCTCCTCCCACAGGATGTGGGAGTCGAAGGTCCACACGTAGTCGAATCCGAGAGTCTCGGCCCGGCGTGCGAGGTCGACGACCCGGGAGGCCGGGGGAGTGCACTGGAGAACGACGCCCATGTCCATGTCGCGAATGTGCCTTTCGTCAGCGGGTACGGGGGAAGCCCAGGTCGACCGAGGAGGTCGACGGGTCGGGCCAACGGGACGTGACGGTCTTGGTGCGGGTGTAGAAGTCGACACCGGCGGGGCCGTACATGTTGGCGTCGCCGAAGAGCGAGGCCTTCCAGCCGCCGAAGCTGTAGTAGGCGACCGGGACGGGGATAGGCACGTTGATGCCCACCATGCCGACCTGGATATCGAACTGGAACTGGCGCGCCGCCCCGCCGTCGCGGGTGAAGATCGCGGTGCCGTTGCCGTACTGGTGGCGGTTGATGAGGTCGACCGCCTCCTCGTAGGTGTCGACGCGGACCACGGACAGCACCGGTCCGAAGATCTCGTCGTCGTAGACCTTCATGCCGGGCTTCACCTTGTCGACGAGAGAGACGCCGAGGAAGAAGCCGTCCGTGGGCAGGTCCGCCTCGCGGCCGTCCACCACCACCGACGCGCCCTCCCCGGCCGCCCCGGCGAGGTACGACGCGACCTTGTCGCGATGCTCGCCGGTGATGAGGGGTCCCATCTCCGCGTCGGGATCGGTGCCAGGGCCGACCTTGACCTTGGGCATGCGAGCAGCGATCGCGTCCACGAGCTGATCGCCGACGCCTCCGACTGCCACCACCACTGAGATGGCCATGCAGCGCTCGCCGGCGGAGCCGAAGCCTGCGCTCACCGCGGCATCCGCTGCCATGTCGATATCGGCGTCGGGGAGCACGATCATGTGGTTCTTGGCGCCACCGAGGGCCTGCACGCGCTTGCCGTTGGCAGTGCCGGTCGAGTAGATGTACTTCGCGATCGGGGTCGATCCGACGAAGCTCACGGCCTGGATGTCAGGGTGATCGAGGATGCGATCGACGGCCACCTTGTCGCCGTTGACGATGTTGAAGACGCCGGGCGGCAGTCCCGCATCAGCCAGCATCTCGGCGATGAGAAGCGCGACCGAGGGGTCCTTCTCGCTCGGCTTCAGGACGAAGGTGTTGCCCGTCGCGATCGCATTGGCGAACATCCACATCGGGACCATGGCGGGGAAGTTGAACGGCGTGATGCCCGCGACCACGCCCAGGGGCTGACGCAGCGAGTAGACGTCGACGCCAGAGGAGACCTGCTCGCTGTAGGAGCCCTTGAGCATCTGGGGGATCCCGCACGCGAACTCGATGTTCTCCAGGCCACGGGCGAGCTCGCCGGCAGCATCGGAGGGCACCTTGCCGTGCTCCTGGGAGACGAGGTTGGCGATCTCGTCCCGACGCGAGTGCACGATCTGGCGGAACGCAAAGAGGATGTCGGCCCTCTTGGACAGCGACGACGAGCGCCAGGTCGCGAAGGCCTCCTTGGCCACGGCCACGGCCTTGTCGACCTCGGCGACGCTCGCCAGGGCCACTTCTCCCTGCTGCTGGCCGGTGGCCGGGTTGAAGACCGGCCCGGTGTTGCCGGAGGCTCCGGCGACGCGCTGCCCATTGATCCAGTGGTCGATCGTGTACACGTCGTGCTCCGCTCGTCTGCGTGGTGGGTGATCAGGTTCAGATGAGGTACTGGGAGAGACCGCGCTTGAGGAAGCGCCCGTGACCCTTCCTGCCGTGGAAGCCCTGCTCGTCGACAAGGATCTCACCGCGCGACATGACGACATCGACGTGGCCGTCGATCTCGTAGCCCTCCCACGCGCTGTGGTCCATGTTCATGTGGTGCGTCTTCTCGATACCGATGCTGGTGTGGCCGTTCGGATCGTAGATGACGATGTCGGCATCCGACCCCGGCGCGATCGCGCCCTTCTGCGGGTAGAGGCCGAACATCCGTGCGGGAGTGGTCGAGGTGATCTCGACCCAGCGCTCCAGGGTGAGCTGACCCTCGACCACGCCCTGGTAGATGAGGTCCATGCGGTGCTCGACCGAGCCGATGCCGTTGGGGATCTTGGAGAAGTCGCCGATGCCGAGCTCCTTCTGCTCCTTGAAGCAGAAGGGGCAGTGGTCGGTCGCCACGATGGACAGGTCGTTGGTGCGCAGGTAGCGCCAGAGCTCGTCCTGGTGGCCCTCCGCCCGTGAGCGAAGCGGGGTCGAGCAGACGTACTTCGCCCCCTCGAAGCCGGGTGCCCCGAGATGCTCCTCGAGTGACAAGTAGAGGTACTGCGGGCATGTCTCGCCGAAGA
This sequence comes from uncultured Actinomyces sp., assembly GCA_964560885.1. Classification (GTDB taxonomy): domain Bacteria; phylum Actinomycetota; class Actinomycetes; order S36-B12; family S36-B12; genus Mxb001. The sequence continues at coordinate 3,114 of CAZLNF010000053.1, forward strand.
CGTTGAGGCCCAGGTCGCGCGCCTCCTGGACGGTCTGCACTGCCTGCTTGGCAGACATGTGGACGATGTAGAGGGGGGCTCCGGTGATGCGCGCGAGCATGATCGCGCGGTGGGTCGCCTCCTGCTCGGTCTCCCAGGGGCGGGTGAGGCCGTGGTTGATCGGAGCGGTCTCGCCGCGTGCCAGTGCCTGAGCCACGAGCACGTCGATCGCGATGCCGTTCTCCGCGTGCATCATGATCATCGACCCGTTGTTCTTGGCCTGCTGCATCGCGCGGAGGATCTGGCCGTCGTCGCTGTAGAAGACGCCCGGGTAGGCCATGAAGAGCTTGAAGCTGGTCACACCCTCGTCGATGAGCTCGTCCATCGCCTTGAGCGAGTCGTCGTCGACGCCGCCGATGATCTGGTGGAAGCCGTAGTCGACGAAGCAGTTGCCACCGGCCTTCGCGTGCCACATGGCGAGCCCGTCCTGCACGCGCTCGCCGTAGCGCTGGACGGCGAAGTCGATGATCGTGGTGGTGCCTCCCCACGCCGCCGCCCGGGTACCCGTCTCGAAGGTGTCTGAGGCGAAGGTGCCGCCGAAGGGCAACTCCATGTGCGTGTGGGCGTCGATGCCGCCCGGGATGACGTACTTGCCCTGGGCGTCGATGACCCGATCGACGGAGCCGGCGAGCTCGTCGCTGGTGGGTCCCGGGGTGAATAGGGCAGCGATGGTCTCGCCTTCGACGAGCACGTCCATGGCGTGCACTCCCTGGGGAGTGACGACGGAGCCGTTGCGGATCAGGGTCTTCATCTCAGCCTCCTTCGCGAGCTCAGGCGGATCAATCAGGCGCGGGTCAGGTCGCCGTAGGCGTCAGGACGGCGATCGCGGTAGAACGCCCAGCGATTGCGCACCTCGGCGAGCAGATCCATGTCGAGGTCGCGGACGACGAGCTCAGGCTTGTAGGGATCGGCCGGCTCGCCGACGAACTTGCCCTCGGGATCGACGAAGTAGCTCGTGCCGTAGAAGTCGTTGTCGCCGATCTCCGACTCGATGCCGACGCGGTTGATGGCGCCGACGAAGTACTCGTTGGCGACGGCCGAGGCGGGCTGCTCGAGCTTCCAGAGGTACGCCGAGAGACCGCGGTGCGTGGCCGATGGGTTGAAGACGATCTGCGCGCCGTTGAGGCCGAGGGCGCGCCAGCCCTCGGGGAAGTGGCGGTCGTAGCAGATATAGACGCCCACCTTGCCCACAGCGGTGTCGAAGACGGGGAAGCCGAGGTTGCCGGGGCGGAAGTAGAACTTCTCCCAGAAGCCCTTGACCTGCGGGATGTGGTGCTTGCGGTACTTGCCGAGGTAGGTGCCGTCGGCATCGACCACCGCCGCGGTGTTGTAGAGGACGCCCGGCTGCTCCTCCTCGTACATCGGGAGCACGAGCACCATGCCGAGCTCGGCGGCCAGCGCCTGGAAGCGCTCCGTCGTGGGGCCCGGGATGCTCTCGGCGTACTCGTAGTACTTGGCGTCTTGCACCTGGCAGAAGTAGGGCCCGTAGAAGAGCTCCTGGAAGCACATGACCTTGGCCCCTTGGGCCGCCGCCTGGCGCGCGTATTCCTCGTGCGCCACGATCATGGACTCCTTGTCGCCCGTCCAGTTTGTCTGGACCAGGGCGGCCCGCACCACGGACATGACACCTCCACCGGCTGCTCGGATAGGTCCGAGGTCCCGGAATCCCCGGGACGAGGTTTCACACTAGCCCCGCGCGTCCGGGTCGTGGGCGGGACCGGGCGAATCGGTCGCGGTGACGATCGGGAGTCGGATCGCCGATGCCGAGTCGCCAGGGCCGGAGAGACGGCTAATGTGTCGGGATCGAGAAGCGCGGAGAGCAGGAGGCGGCAGTGATCGCGGGCTTCGTGGACGGTGCGCCCCTGAGCCAGGGCTCGGCGGGCTCCTTCGACGTCATCGACCCGTCCGACGGCACGGTCGTGCAGACCGTCGGACTCGGCGGCGCGTCCGAGGTAGACCTCGCTGTGGCTGCAGCGCAGCGTGCTTTTCCCTCATGGGCCGCCGCGACCCCCGGGGAGCGGGGAGCGGCCCTGCTCGCGCTGGCCGAGCGAGTCTCGGCCCGGGCCGCCGAGTACGCCGAGGTGGAGTCCCGCCAGACCGGCAAGACCCTGCGACTGGCCACCGAATTCGATGTCCCCGGGAGCATCGACAATGTCGTCTTCTTCGCGGGGGCTGCCCGGCAGATGGAGGGGCTGGCCTCGGGGGAGTACGACGCGACCCACACCTCGGTCATCCGCCGCGAGCCCGTGGGGGTCGTGGGGTCGATCGCCCCATGGAACTACCCCTTGCAGATGGCCATGTGGAAGATCCTCCCCGCCATCGCCGCGGGCAACACCATCGTCCTCAAGCCGGCCGAGATCACGCCCCTCACCACGCTCATGCTCGCCGAGGACGCCGCGGCCGCCGGCATCCCGGCGGGCGTCGTCAACGTGATCGTCGGTCGCGGACCGGAGGCGGGCGAGGCGCTCGTGAGCCACCCCGACGTCTCCATGGTGTCCTTCACCGGGTCCACGCCCGTGGGCCGCCGCGTCATGGAGATCGCGGCGGGACGGGCTGCCCGGGTCCACCTGGAGCTCGGTGGCAAGGCCCCCTTCGTGGTGTACGACGATGCGGACGTCGAGGCGGCCATTCAGGGGGCCGTGGCGGGCGCCTTGATCAACGCCGGGCAGGACTGCACGGCGGCCACGCGCATCTACGCCCAGCGCGATGTCTACGACGCCATCGTGGAAGGTGTCGCCGATGTCCTCAGCCGGATCCGTGTGGGTGACCCTCGCGACCCGGAGACCGATCTCGGCCCGCTGGTGACCTTTGCCCAGCGGGATCGCGTGGCCGGCTTCATCGATCGCGCCCGGGGATCGGGGGCGCGCATCATGACGGGTGGAGCGGTGCCGGGCGGCGAACTCGCGAAGGGCGCCTACTACGAGCCCACCCTCGTGACGGGCGCGGCTCAGGACTCCGAGATCGTGCAGGAGGAGATCTTCGGGCCCGTCTTGGTGGCACTGCCCTTCGACTCCGATGAGGAGGGCCTGTCGCTGGCCAACGACACCCGCTACGGCCTCGCGGCCTCGGTCTGGACCCGCGATGTCTACCGCGCTCAGACGGCGCAGCGCACCATCCGGGCGGGGACCGTCTGGGTCAATGACCACATCCCCATCGTGAGCGAGATGCCCCACGGGGGGATGAAGCAGTCAGGCTTCGGCAAGGACATGTCGAAGTACTCCCTCGAGGAGTACACCGTCGTGAAGCACGTCTCCTGGGACATCTCGGGCGACGCGCGCAAGGAGTGGCACCGCACCATCTTTGCTGACCGCTCGCGGGATCCCCGCTAGCATCGAAGCAGGCTCGAGACCCGCCCGAAACCCCGAGAACCCGAACCCCTGAGAAGTCGAGGAGAAACGATGAAGAAGCGCCCCCTCTCACCCCAGGCCGCGGCCATCGTGCGCATGTCCCAGGCCGGCCTCTCCCGTCGCCGGCTCCTCCAGGTGGCGGGCATCACCGGAGTCGCGGCGACCGCGGCGGCATGCGGAGCGGGCGGGGGCTCGAGCGAGTCCTCCAGCGGGACTCCTTCGCCGAGCCAGGCGACGGACCTCTCCGACACGGAGAAGTTCGTCAACTGGGCCAACTGGCCGCTCTACATCGACGTCAATGACGAGACGGGGGAGTACCCCACGCTCACGGCCTTCACCGAGGCGACCGGCATCGCGGTCAACTACACCGAGGACGTCAACGACAACAACGAGTTCTTCGCCAAGGTGCGGGCGCAGCTCGAGTCGGGCCAGTCCATCGATCGCGACATCGTCGTCCTCACGGACTGGATGGCAGCGCTCTGGATCCAGAGTGGTTTCGCGGCACCCTTGGACAAGGCCCTCATCCCCAACTCCGTCAACCTCGATCCGGCGTACCAGGGTGTGTCCTTCGACCCGAATCGCGACTACACGCTGCCGTGGTTCTCGGGCTTCGGCGCCTTCGGCTGGAACAAGGCGCTGCTGCAGGAGACTCTCGGCACCGACACGCTCACCTCACTGGATCAGTTCTGGGACCCCAAGCTCAAGGGCCGCATCACGGTGCTCTCGGAGATGCGCGACACCATGGGCATCATCATGGCCTGGCAGGGCGCAGACCCCTCCAACTTCACGGATGAGCAGTTCCAGGCGGGCATCGCCGAGTTCCAGGCGCAGATCGACAATGGCCAGATCCGCCAGGTGTCGGGCAACGACTACGTCGCCGCACTCGAGACCGGCGATGTCATCGCCGTCATCGGCTGGTCCGGCGACATGTTCCAGCTGGGTCCGGACTTCGGAGTGGGCCTGCCTGAGACGGGCGGCATGCTGTGGACCGACAACATGCTCATCCCCTCGGTCGCCCAGCACAAGAAGAACGCCGAGGCTGTCATGAACTACTACTACGACCCCGTCGTGGCAGCCGAGGTTGCGGCCTACGTGCAGTACGTCTCCCCGGTCAAGGGTGCCAAGGAGGCCATGGCCAACCTCGATCCGTCACTGGTCGACAACCAGTGGATCTTCCCGGACCAGGCCACCCTGGATAACTCCTACGTCTTCATGACGCTCACGCCCGAGCAGGACGTGGCCTACCAGCGGGAGTTCCAGAAGGCCATCGGGATGTAGCCCTGACGGCGTAGGCTGCCGACCCGTTCGAGAGGAGTCCGCGTGGCGGCAACCGAGAGCGTGCAGGACCTGCACCTCGTCAACCTGGTCAAGTCCTTCGGCGACTTCGTCGCCGTCGACGACCTCACGCTCACGATCCCCGCGGGGTCGTTCTTCGCCCTGCTGGGGCCCTCGGGCTGCGGCAAGACGACGACCCTGCGCATGGTCGCGGGCCTCGAGGACCCGACGAGCGGGCAGATCATGCTCGGCGCGACCGACATCACCCAGGAGAAGTCCTACAAGCGGCAGGTCAATACGGTCTTCCAGTCCTACGCACTCTTCCCGCATCTGGATATCTACGAGAATGTCGCCTTCGGGTTGCGTCGACGTGGGATCAAGGACGTCGCGGGCCCTGTCAACCAGATGCTCGAGCTTGTCGAGCTCGGACCGATGGCGCGACGCAAGCCGGCCCAACTCTCCGGCGGGCAGCAGCAGCGTGTCGCGGTGGCGCGTGCGCTCATCAATCAGCCGGGCGTGCTGCTCCTGGACGAACCGCTGGGCGCGCTCGACCTCAAGCTGCGCCGCCAGATGCAGATCGAGCTCAAGCGCATCCAGACCGAGGTGGGCACGACGTTCGTCCACGTCACCCACGACCAGGAGGAGGCCATGACCATGGCCGACACCGTCGCGGTGATGAACAAGGGCCGCATCGAGCAGATGGGCCCGCCCGTGGAGATCTATGAGCTGCCGCGCACGGCCTTTGTGGCGAACTTCCTCGGGCAGTCCAACACCGTGGAGGGCACCGTGTCGGGTCGGTCGGGTGATGACCTCGTCGTCTCGGCGTATGGCGCGTCCTTCACCGTGCCGGCCGATCGGTCCACGCGGACGGAGGGAGCCATCCTCGTCGGCGTCAGGCCAGAGAAGCTCGCCGTGACCAGCGGCGGCGCAGCGGTCCCCGACCGTCACAACCGGGTCACCGGCAAGGTCACCGATGCGTCCTTCACGGGTGTCTCCACCCAGTACCTCGTCATGACGAGCTGGGGCGACGAGTGGATGATCTTCGAGCAGAATCGGTCCGCCGACATCCTGCGCGCGGGCGATGAGGTCGTCATCCACTGGGCGCCCGAGCACACCTTCGGCCTCGACGTCCCGCCGGCGGCCTGAGATGCCGGCTCTTGCTCCCACAGCCGGGGGATCCGGGGTCGTCGTGTCCGGTGCAGCGGCGCAACGCCGTCCGCGCACGGCGTACCTGCTGCTCCTGCCCGGCATCGCGTGGCTGGCGATCTTCTTCGTCATCCCGCTGGTGTCGCTCTTCTTCACCAGCCTCCAGGCGCCCACGGACAAGGCGGGGGTCTACCAGCCTGGATTCCAGGTCGGCAACTACCTCACCGCGCTGCAGGAGTACTGGCCGGTCTTCATCAAGTCCTTCATCTACTCCGGCATCGCGACGGTGCTCGCCCTGATCATCGCCTACCCGCTCGCCTACTTCATCGCCTTCCGAGCCGGCAAGTGGCGCGCCCTGCTCCTCGTCCTTGTCGTGGCGCCATTCTTCGCGTCATTCCTGCTGCGCACCTACGCCTGGCGCACCATCCTCGCCGACGAGGGGTTCATCACGAGCTTCTTCAACGCCTTGCACCTGCTGCCGGAGAACAGGATCCTCAACACTCCCATCGCGGTGGTGCTCGGCCTGACGTACAACTTCCTGCCCTTCATGATCCTGCCCCTCTACGCCGCACTGGAGCGCATCGATCCGCGCCTGGTCGAGGCCGCCAGCGACCTCTACGCATCGCCCTTCACTGGCTTCCGCAAGGTGATCTGGCCCCTGAGCCTGCCGGGAGTGGTGGCCGGCACGTTGCTCACCTTCATCCCGGCATCGGGTGACTACATCAATGCAACGCTGCTCGGCGCACCGAGCGACCGCATGGTGGGCAATGCGATCCAGACGAACTTCCTGCAATTCCGCGACTATCCGATCGCGAGTGCGCTGTCGTTCATCCTCATGGCGATCATCCTCACCCTCGTCTTCGTCTACATCAGACGAGCTGGCACGGAGGATCTCGTCTGATGCGGTGGCTGCGCAAGAACCTCATCCCGATCATCGGCATCCTGGTGCTGATCTACCTCTTCGTGCCCATCGCGGTGGTCGCGATCCTCAGTTTCAACAAGCCCGAGGGCAAGTTCAATGTCTCGTGGAACGAGTTCTCGCTGGAGGCCTGGCAGAACATCTGCGGCGTCCCGGGCGTGTGCGGCTCATTCGTCACGAGCATCCAGATCGGGCTCATCGCGACATTTTTCGGGACGATCCTCGGCACGATGATCGCCTTCGCCCTGGTGCGCTATCGCTTCCGCGGCCGGGCGACGACCAACCTGCTTATCTTCCTCCCGATGGCGACCCCCGAGGTGGTTCTCGGCTCGAGCCTCCTGGCGCTCTTCCTCAACC
>CAZLNF010000054.1:0-2225 GCA_964560885.1 uncultured Actinomyces sp.
CGACCAGTCGAGGACCCTTTCAGGTAAGGGATCTCGCGATCCTCGCGTGGGGCTCAGAACGGGTCAACGCGATACGGGCATATGCGGCTGATTGTCATGAAACACAGGACACGAGCCCCAACGCAGACGTTGGCTGTGCCATCAGGCGATGGTGGAGAGGTGGAAGTCCTTTGCCGAGAACCAGGGGGTCGGGTCCACTGGACCCGACCCCCTCGGCAATGAGTGATCCGCGCGTGCCGAGACTCGGCTCGAGCGCGCCGGCCTCCTAGGCGTAGCGCGAGAAGATCGCGTCGATCTCGGAGCGCTCGGCCGGAGTCATCGCACGCTCGCGCTCGCGATCCCAGAGCTGGCGCAGGCTCAACTCGTCCTGGTTCTTCTTCTTGAGTCCGAACATCGTCCACTTCCTTTCCCTCGGGTCCCAGGGCTGGCGCCCGGCCCGAGGTACGACCATGTGCCGGTCGACGCCCGGGCCTGGACCCACGGTCCCTTGTGAGGGCCATGTAAACGGTGACATGAATGGGCCTGGACACGGTGAAGCGGGGGTCCGTGAGCGTGGGCCAGATCACGCGTGTCGCGAAGAGGCGACTTCATTGAGTGGCGAACTGTGGGCGCGACACTCCGATGGGGGCCTGCACGACCCGCCACTCAACGACTGAGCGAGCTAGCTGTCTTGCCAGAGGGCGGAGCCGCGCTTCCACTCCGGCCAGGTGTAGTTCCAGTAGCCGGCGAGGTAGTCGTCGGTGCCGATCTTCTCGCTACTGCCGGTGTACTCAGCCACGTCGCCGAACTTGGTGTTGCGCCAGAGCCACGACATGTCGGAGTAGGTCAGGTTGGTGCACCCATGGGACGTATTGGCGTAGCCAATGCTGTAGTTCCAGGTCGCATCGTGGATGTACTCACCGTTGTCGTTGACCCGGATCGCCCAATTCACGGTGACATCCCAGCCCTCTTCAGGGTCCGGGTTGTAGAGCCGCTTGTCGGGGATATGCGCGGTGAGGATCTTGGTGCCCGCCTCGGTCGTCCAGCCCGGCTTGCCACCTGAGATCTTGAGGGTGCGCTCCTCGACCCCGTTGCGGGTGTACTTCATCGTGTGCTTGTTCAGATTGACCTTGAGGATGACCTGGTCACCCGTCTTGAACGAAGACTGGATCCGCGGCCCCCACACACCCTTAGCACCCTCGATGGACGTGAGGTTGGCATTGAGAGTGATGGTGGCGTGGCCGGGCCAGTACTCACGCGGACGGAAGACCGCCCTCTTGGAGTCCACCCAGAACCAGCCGGCCTCGCCGAAGTCCTTGTCCGAGGTCACCACGAGGGCGCGCTCTACCTCGGCCCTATTTGTGATGGGGATGCCGAAGTCGACTACCAGGGGCACTCCCGCGCCCATATTGCTGGCCTTGGGCCAGACATCGACGGTGAAGGACTGCTCAGCCCGTCCCATCTTGAAGTTCGTCCTGCCGGCCACGACGCCGGAGGAATCCGTGACGGTGACCCACAGGCGACGAGCGGGAGGCAGAGTCTCGGTCACCCACGTGCGCGCCTTCGTGGTCTCGCGCACCCCCAGGACAAACTGATCGTCCCTCTTGTCGACGATGCTGATCGTCGAGCCCTCGGGGACATTGCGCAGCTTGAGCACCGAGCCTGGCTTCACGGTGATGACCTTCGAACCGCTGGGCTTGCCGAGCGGCTGGTCGTCCACCTCGAAGACGACCGGACGCGTAGGCCTCGGTGGCTTGGGGACGTCGATCCTGAAGTCAATCGGCTCGGAGGCAGCGCCGTAGCCGTCAGCGGTGACCGCGCGCAGGGAGACGGAGTAGGGCTGCCCCGGCTGGATGTTGGGGATCGTCACCGGACTCGTCGTCACGGCCGGGTCGAAGGCCACCCACACGCCACCTGCATCGGACCACTCGTAGTTCGTGATGACCTTGTCGGTGACCGGCGGGATGAAACTGATCGTCGCCGAATCGGTGCCGAGGACATAGGCCAGGCCCGTGGGCGCGGGGGCGGTGGGCTCCGCCGGCTGAGCGGGGTCGTTGGTCGTGACGACGTTACTCGTGACAGCGTTGCTCGTGACAACGTTGCTCGCGCCGGGTGCCGAGGACTCCGCCAGCGCCGGGGCCTGCACGAGGCCGGCGGCGAGAGCCGCGGTCACGGCAGCGATCGCGAAGCGGGCGGGTCGCACGAGTCCTCCTGGGCAGATAGCGGCACTAGCCGTCACAGCATTA